>JBJFAO010000278.1:0-4669 GCA_051887955.1 Christensenellales bacterium | reverse complement strand
TTTGTACTTGACCTATTTGTTTTCGTCTTTATATGGCTCGATACGGATGCGGTAATCCAACATCTGCGGAGCCTCGTAGTCCACCGTAAATTGGAAATCGAAGGTGTTCCGGTCGGGATTTTCTCCTCCCGGATAATCGAGCTGTCCCTTCAGCTTTACGATATAGGTGCTGTTGTTGACCAACCCCCATTCGTCCGGCTTTATTTCCAGCATTATCGGCGCCCCGCGGTTGCTTCCGCCAGCCGCGTAAGACTTACTTATATTTTCTTTAAGCTCCGCGTAAAGTATTTCTCCCGTCACCGCGTCGGAAACCTCCACGCTCATATATGCCGCGTTGCGCAACAGCCCGGCGTAAACCATATACATCTCGTATATTGTCCTTCTGCCCTCGCTGTCGTATATGGATACGGCGGCCTTTTCCTTAGTCGGATAGATAGCCACTTCGCTTTCGTCCATAGCGTAAAGATAAGCTCCGAGTTCTATAATGTACTTGTCGTCGTAATACATACCCAGAGGTCTCGTGTCTGCCGCGCTCGCTTTGAGCTTGTCTTCTTCGGGCACTCCCGTATCCATCTTGCTTGCCGCAAGTTCGTAGGTGTCGTAATCGAACAACGGGGCGTCGTTCCAATCGCCGTAAAACGCAAGATACGGCAGACCTATCGTCACCTTGGTGTCGTCGACGGCTTTCAGAGAAACGAACCCTTCCACGTACATACCGTTTTCAAAGCTGTCGTCAAGGTATTTGCGCCCGACGCTTCCGAGCGTGATTACCACTCTGACCGAAACCTTTGCATTCGCCGGTACGGCGATTTTACCGCTGTGTTCGACGCCGTTTACATAATAAACTATCCGGCTGTCCGAAAGCATGTGCGCTTTCTCCGCCACCGTTTTATTGTCGGAAGCGAGAGTTTCCGTCATCACGTACGTGACGGGTTCGTAGCTTTCCGCCTTGCCGGAAACGTTGTTAATAACGAAATCGAGTTCATATACCCCTTTCTTTTTCTTATCGTCGAAAAGCTCTATTTTCGTCTTATCCCTTTCGTTGTTTTCGGAATCGAAGACGCTTAAATAGCTTTCGGTGTTTATCGCGTCGGCGATGCCTGCAAGCCCTGCGCCCTGCTTACGCGGAGAATACGGATTCCCCTCCTCGTTGAGAGCGATGGTAGCCGTGCTCATAAGCACCTGATTTATTCTCGCGTTCAAATCGGTGCCGGACAGCGAAGTCGTATCCTTGAGATATTGTCTGAGCAAAGCGATAGCGCCGGCCATATTGGGAGCGGCCATACTCGTGCCGCTGTAAATATCGTAACCGCCCGGAACCGCGCTCGTAATTTCTCCTCCGTGAGCGGTAATTTCCGGTTTTAACTGCAAATCGGGCAGAGGTCCCCAGCTGGAAAAGTCCGACATAAACGGACCCGCCATAAAGGAAGAATCGATTTGAATAGAGCCCACGCTTCTTACGGCGTTTTCCACAAACACTTTTCCGGCGTCCATACTTATCGAGCAGGTCGGGACCGGGTTTTCCACGTCGCCCAACGACATTCTTATAGTTCCCGAAACGTTGTTGTAAATAATACATGCGTCTACGCCGTTGTTCATAGCGGTCTGTACCTTTTCGGCAAAGGTAGTGTCTCCTCTCTTTATAAGAGCTATTACTCCGTCGTAACCGGATTTATTGTTTATTTCTCTCTTTATCGCCGCGTTATAGCTGGTAGCTCGCCCCACTCCGCCTATAACGACGTACTTATAGTTGAGCGTCTGCGAAGGATCTTTCCCCGCTTTTTCGTAAAGAAGCTCGGTAAACTTGTATTCGTTTCCGTTTTCATCGGAAGACGCGGTAATAAAAGCGACCTGGTTTTCGTCGTTGTTGGCTTGAATGTAAGTAGCTTTCTGTCCGTTTATGGACGCCACCGACAAAGCCGCTTCGTACGTAGACGGCGAACCTACCGTCGCGCTGTCGGGATTGCTGGCGAGGTTGGTTCCGTTCCCGCCGCCGAAGCCCGACGAATAATCGTTGCTTGCGGCTACGACTAAGCTTATGCCCGCCTCCTTAACTCTGGAATAAACTTCGTTAACGGCAGAATTGCTCTTTTCGTCGGCAAATCCGGCAGAAGAGCCGAGACTCATATTTATTACGTCCACGCCGAGCTCCACGCAGTCGCTGACCGCCGCGATGATATCGGTGGTGTCCGCTCCGCCGAGGGAGTGACTGTCGAGATTGTCGGTGAACACCTTGCAGATGACGAGCTGCGCTTCGGGCGCGACTCCGATAAACTTTTCTCCCGTGACTTCGTTAACGACGTAATCGCTTTTGCCCCCCACTATTCCCGCGACGTGAGTACCGTGCGTGGAATAGGACGGATATACGTCGGGATCGTCGTCGGCGTAATCGTACGCATACGGCACCTTGGCGTTGTAATAAACCTCGTCCGCCGTGGCTTTCGCATTGAACCTAAGACTGGACGCCATTTTTGAAGCGACGTCCTCTTTACTCCACGCCGGATTGGTCGGCATATGCGCAAACGCTTCGTGAGCGTAATCGAGCCCGGTGTCGAGAACGGCTACTACCATACCTTCGCCCTGATAGGAAAGATCGGAAGAATCGTATATGCCGGTAGTGTACACGTTGGCGTTATTGACGGTGGCTACCGACGGAGTGGCGTAAGACTCGGAAAAATAAACTCTCTTTACCCCCGTCATTCCGCTTATCAGGTTGTACGCGCCGGAATTAACCTTTACCGCGACGCCGTTGGTCAGCGTCGTGTACGAATACTTGAACTCGTAGTCTATCCCGTTTTCATCGAGGAGAGACAAAAATTCGTTCTGCCCTAAAACCAACGTATTTCTTACCTTATCGGCTTCGTCCGTCTTGCAATATGCGGAAAAATCGGCATACGCGCTCGATTTGAACTCGTCGTACAGAGCGTCGCCGTCAAGCTCGACGATTACCCAACGATCTCCGTCGAACGATGCCGGCTTAAAAACGTTTTCCGATACGGCGGAATTGAAATATTTTTTACGAAGCTCGTCCAATCCTTCCACGTACCCGACTTTACCGAATCTGTTTTGCGCGACGACCTTGACGGCCCCGTCGGAAGCAGAGGCAAAATAACCGCTCACGCAGAACACGTTAAAAGCCATAAAAGCAATCAACACGAGTATTATCGGAAGCAACAACGCTCCGTATTTTCTTTCGTTTTCTTTCATCAAAACCCCCCGGTGGTTTTCGCAACGACATTACGCCGCGTATATTTGCGCACGCTATCCGGTGAATATATTCCTCATGCACCCGTAACGCGCGCGATATTTTGGATAGATATTATATCACATAGGCGCGTAACGCGCAAACGTTTTACCGCGTAAATATCGCCGCGTCCAAAAGCCGACGAACGCGCCCGTTATTTTCGGTAACTTTTCGCGCGATTCGTTGAGTTTTTACAAAAATATTCGCGCCGGATTTGTAAAAAATTTACTTGGAGGGAATACGGCGAAGAAATTCCGGCGTAACGCCGCGCTTCTGCTTTCTTGACAAAACCGTCCTGTTAATATTTTTGCATTTATATGTATCATAAGATACAAATAAATGTGTTTATTCGAACGATGAATTCTCTGACCTACGCAAGCGCGGCAATACTTCCTCACCGTTCGCCCCGTCGTTAAATCGATTTACAAACGCATCCCGTAATGATATAATAAAATGACTATATTATCATAAATATTTTCATTAAAGAAAATAAACGTCCGTTCTTCACGGACTCACGGGAGAAACTATGAACAAGAAATTACGACTGATTCTGTTTGCAACCATAATCGCCTGCATCGCCCTCGCGGCGGTAGGCTGCAAACCGACCGATTACCGCGTCACGTTCGAATTTGACGCCTCTCTCGGCGACGTATCGGTAAACGGCGGAGAAACGCCCGCAACGGCTCGCGAGGGAAGCGAACTGACCGTTACCGTCGATCCCGTTCCAGGATACTTGCTCGACTACGTAACGGTAAACGGCTCCAACGTAACCTTTGAAAAATCCGAAGACGTTTTCACGTTTTCGCTGAGCGTAGCGTCGGACTCGGTTATAAAAATCGCTTTTAAGCCTATCCCCGCGGAGGAAAAAATCACGGTAACGGAAAAGGATAAATGCTCCGTAGCCTTATCAGCCCCTGCAAACGGCATTAATTATGCCTCCAACGAAACGATAACCGCCAAAGTAACCCCGATTGACGGATACCTTATTAAAGCGTTAAACGTTAACGGCGTCGAATACCCCGTCCGCAACGGCGCCGCGACTTTCTCCGCCCCCGACGGCTTCATAACGGTTGCGCCCGTATATTATCGCGTAATGACCTCGGGGATATTCGCCGAATTGCAAAAATCACTCCATATTGAGGGCAATTACACCTACGACGTACTCAACAACGACGAATACGACGCAACGCTTCATATTGAGGTTATTTTCGCCAACAATATGATTTCCCTGATAGAACAAGACGCCGAAACCGGAGAGGTTTATTACGATTACGTTCTCGGCAAAGATAAGCGCAACGTCGTCAAATACGTGCGTAATATAAACAACGAGGTAACGACGATTGCCTCCGACGAATATTTCGAAGACTATTACAATCCGTTTTTACTTCTTTCGCAGGACGACTTTTTACTTACAAACGACGGATA
>JBJFAO010000277.1:0-4809 GCA_051887955.1 Christensenellales bacterium | reverse complement strand
CGGCTCTATAAGAGAGACGTTTACGGTAAGGCGTCTTGCAAGCGGCGTAGGCGTTGAAAGGACCTTCCCTTTGCATACTCCCAAAATCGACCACATCGAGGTCGTCAGACGCGGTAAAGTAAGAAGAGCAAAACTCTATTATCTTAGAGGTCGCACGGGTAAAGCTGCCAAGATTAAACAAATCGGTCGCTAAAATTCAGTTTTATATTGCGAATAACAACCGTTCCGTTTTGCGGAATGGTTGTATTCGTTTATAAAGGGGTATTTACAATGAAAAAAAGAACAGTACTGTTACTTGTCGTGATCGCAATATGCGTTTTCCTCTTAAGCGGTTGCGTTTCTGAGGGAAATATTGCGAAAACGGCAGAAAATAATACTTTCGGGTACAATGACCTGTCCTCGTTGAAGAAGGATTGGACTCTTACCGTCGGCAACGATTATTCCGTCGAATCGGTATTTTCCGTTGCGGACGGAAAAATGACAATCAACACCGTTTCCGCCGGATGGGCGCAGGCTGCTCAGGAAGTATCGTTGAAGGATAATTCCTATTATCTCGTCGAATATACATTTACGGCAACTTCTTTCAGCTCCTACGGAGCAAAGGGATACGACGGTTTGTATGTTTCCATTTTGGAGGACGAGGATTTCAATACGGGGGAAAACGCCGTTCAGCATCGTGGAATAACTACGTCGGCGACCACCGGAAAATTCTATTTCAAGACAAATTCGGCGAAGAAAACCACTATTGCTATCCACGTCGGTAACGAAGAATTCCCCGTAAGCGTAAGCAACGTAACCATAAGCGATTTCAAATTGGTTCAGGTACCGAAGTCGGAAGCCGTAAATTACGGCAAATACTTTGTATTTGAAAGCGACACCTATAACGAGGCAAGCGAAAAGAACGTGGTGTGGGTAGTTCTGGGAGCAATCGCAATAGCTTTGCTCGGATATTTCGCATACGTTACGTTCCAGAGAAATATGGCTGTCGACGGTAATTATTCCGGACATAAATGCAAGTTTATGCAAAAGCTTTCCTCTGGGAAATGGCTGGGACCGGTTTTGGTCGGCGGAATAACGTTCGGGATAAGACTTCTTATAGATTTGCTTACGGTATGCCTTGCCGGGACAAAGACGTACGCCAATATGGGGTATACCGTAGAAGGATATGCTTCGCAGGCATTATTCATCGCCAATTACGGTACCGTATTTTTGTCGGAATCTCTAAATAAATTCTGTACAGCCAACGGCTATACTTATATGGCTGTCGGCAGCAATCCGATTTTATTGTATATTCTCGGTTTGGCAGGTTTGTTCGGAAGAATATTCGAAAAGAGCAATCCGTATCTCGCTACCGTATTTTTTGTAAAGCTTTTCGCGACGATAGCCGATGTGGGAACCGTCATGCTCATATATGTAATGCTTAAGAAGCGCGCAGGTAACGTGGGCGCAACCATTATGTCGGTTCTGTACGCAATATTGCCCGTTACGTTCGGATTCAGTTCTTTGTGGGGCTTTGCGGAGAGTATAACGGTATTCTTCATTGTCCTTACGGTGTTCTTTATGCTGAAGAACAACTATTACGGAGTCGCCGCGTCATACTTTGTGGCGTTCCTCTGCTCCTGGACGGCTCTCATTTTTGCGCCTATCGTGATTTGCTATTCCGTTCAGCAGGCGATAAACAGAAAAGACGTGCGCATCCCCATGATCGTTGCGGCAATATCCGGATTCGTTTTGTTCTACGTTTTGAACTTGCCTTTCGACATAAATCAGATAAAGGCAGGGCAGGCGTTTGCGTGCGTAGTCAAGTATTGGAACGTAGTGGCTAAGGGATTGTCGTATACCGTAAACGCTTTCAATTTCCAGGCGTTGCTCGGTAACAATTTCGGCTCAGTGTCGACGGAATCGTTGGTTGTTTCCATAATATTCGTGGCGTTTATGCTTGCTTTGGTAGCCGTGGGGTATTTCAAATTCAAGAACAGAATGGATTTGATTCTTCTCGGAACGGCGTTTATAAATATGGTATTCATGTTTGCAAACAATATGAGCCCGGAGGTTATGCTTATGAACCTTGCCCTTATGCTCGTTTATGCGATAATGAATAAGGAAAAACGTATTTATTTTGCGTTTGTCGCGTTTGCTGTTCTTTCATTTGTCAATGTGTCGGTGGGAGAATTGCTTTACGAATATACTGCCGAAGGCATTTACTTTATCGGATATCAGACGGCTACGATTTACGTATTCAGCGCATTTGCGCTTGCGCTTACCCTTTATTACGTGTACGTAGTATACGATATTGTGGTTACCAAGAAAGCAAGGAAGATTCAGCCGATGACTTTGACTTATATCGGTTGGTGGAAAAACCTGTTCTTGCGCGTTAAGAAATTCTATTACGGTTTACGCGTCAAAACGGCAAAGCAGAAATAACTCTGCAATTGAAATTATAAAAAAATCCCGATTCTGTCGGGATTTTTTTACGTCTTTATACGGGCGTCTCGGGGTAAATTGAATAGTTATTAAATTTGTAAAACGTGTTACCCGAAATATCATTGTTATCGGAGGAGGGAAAAGAATTACGTTTCATAATCGGTATGCGTATGACACGGGAATTAAAGTATAAAACATATCCGAATCTACGAAAAGCGTCTCTACGACTTGCTGTTTACTTATTTCGGTATCATTCGACATCGTTTAATATAAAAAAACGGTCGTACGGATTAGCGCACGACCGGACAATTTATAATAGAATTTTATATGTGGAAAATATCAATCAATTTTTTAGGGTGATAATCAATCTCAATGTTGTTTGCGGCTCTTTTTTTTGCGCATAAATTATTCAAAGAATAGAATCCGAATAAAATACCGGCTAACAGCAGTAAAGCGACGATAATGTACAGAGCTATTTGCCATCCGTTAAGCTTCAGTCCGCCGAGCCAATTCAGAATGGAGCCGTCGCAGATTTGAATTATTATGGGTTTGCCGTATATTTCCGCATAGGGGGTAAAGAGGTATATAAGCCAGGAGTAACCGACCATTGCGCCTACGCCGACTAACTGTATCCAGCAGTCTTTATAATTGAATTTGTGTACGTTTGCCAACAACAGCATGCTTGCGAAATAGAGCGCGTGGTGATTGAATATTGCCATTGCAAACAGAAACGGAGTATCGATATCGCCTATCAGACTGCCCGGAGACACCCAGAAACTGACCGAGTACATAAGTCCTGCAAGTACACCTACGAAAGCGCCGAACTGTTCGGCTTTTTTCAGTCTGAAAGTAACGGTGATTCCAAAAATAAAATAGCTCAACGCGGAAAATTCTACCGGAAATTTCATATGTTGTCCTACGGCTTGCCAATAAACGTATTCGCCGATTTTATATAAAAGTAAAAATGCGGCGATACTCCATGCGATGGCGTATGACAATTTGGGTTTTTTCCGCAATGCAAAGATTATTCCGTTAAGACTTACAAAAAGTAGGAATACAAGTAAACCTGCCCACCAATACTTCATTTGAATATCTCCTTATAAAGTTATACAAGTATCATTTTTCTGTTGAAACAATTGTTGCGATTGATTATATACAACACGCCCTGAGCCTTGAAGTCGAGTTTTATCATAGCGCGCAAGGACTTGTCCACTTTGTCTATATCCGAATATTTCACAAGAACGTCGGCGCAAGTTTTATTTAATTCGGTCAAGATGTCTTTTCGATTGCGTTTCATGGATAAAACGTAAACGTATGGAGGCAATTGTGAAGCTTCGTCGTAAAAACTCTGAGTAATATCGAAAAGAGCGTACAAAGAAAGCCTTTTAAGACGAGCCATTGTGTATTTTTTAGTTTTTGCGTTTTCAAGAAATTGTTCATACGTTACGGCATTCATCGCGGCAAGTTTAAGCCTGTTATGGAGCCCCCCGTTTACGTCGTAATATTTTTCGAGGTCATAACCGCTCATATCCTTCAATTTGAACAGGCACATATCGCCCAAGGGGGTGCCGCTTGTTTTTACGTCGAGTAAAAAGTTGTAACAAAGCTCGGGAACTTTATCTTTTATTTCGCTTAGTTTTTCCATTCTGACGGCTGTCCGTATCGCGCCTGCGGAGGGATATGGCGAGGAGAGCTCGTCGCTGTTGTAATCGCTTTCTCTTTTTATCGTATGGAGTTTTATTTTTTCCAAACCCGCATTTTTCAATGCTTGAATGTAGCTTATAGCCAGTACGTTGTTCGGCTTGTCCAGAATGGACGCGATATCGGTAAACTCCGTATGAGTTTTTGCAAACTCGGACAAAGCGAGGCTTCTTGCTTTAGGGAAAGAAAAACCGTCTTTCTGGAAGTAGGATAATAAAGCTTTGTACTCATCCGGTTCATTTGCTAAAAAATCGGCGGTTTTTTTCAATATTTCTATGTCTCCGCATTCGCTTCCGAAGCTAAGATATTCTACGTTTGGTAGCGCGGAAAGAATTTTTATTGCGCCGAAAGCGAAATTATCGGCAGGCGATATGCTGTACAGTAACGGCAGTTCGACAACCATATCGGCGCCCATTCTCGTTGCGATTTCCGCTCGTTGATATTTGTCGAGAATAGCAGCCTCGCCGCGTTGAGTAAAGCTACCGCTCATTATACATATCACCGTATCCGCATCGGTATCCTTACGGGCAGCTTCGAGATGATAAAGATGTCCGTTGGTAAAGGGATTATATTCGCAAATTATAGCAACGGTTTTCATTTTTTTAACGTATCGTTCTCCCAATACTTGATTTATTCCGCAAAAAGAGTATAATAACAAACGGAATATATCTATTATAATACATT
>JBJFAO010000276.1:0-4828 GCA_051887955.1 Christensenellales bacterium | reverse complement strand
CAGTTAAAAGAAGTGACGATTCCCGCTTGCTACAAAACGATAGGAAACTCTGCTTTTGCCGGCTGCGTAGCTCTCGAAAAAGTTGTTTTTTCAGCCGATTCCGAGCTTGAAGAAATAGGAATAAACGCGTTCGGAGTGGAACGGGATGACGGAAATATAGTTTCTTCCTGCGAAAAACTCAATTTTGAAAAATTGCCCGATGCCGTAACTAAAGTGGGCGATTTCGCATTTTACAAATGTTCTTCTCTTGCCCTCGACGGTATACCGAGTGGGTTGAATTCCGTATCGATGTACGCCTTTTCGGGCACGCTTATAAACAACGTCGATTTCGTCAACGTCACCAAGATTTTCGAGGGAGGATTTTTCGAGTGCTCCGCCCTCGATTCGGTGAGAGGGACGGAAAACGTAGTCAAGTGCGCCAAGTACGCTTTCGATAAGACTAAGCTCGAATCCGACGCAAAAAAAGAATATAACGAGAACAGAACGGAAGTCGGTTGCTATGCGGATACGATTCTGTTCGGCGTAATCGATAATTTCGGAACGGGAATAGGAAACGGAAAATACAGAATAAAAGAAAGCGCTACCTTAATCGCCGACAACGCCTTCGACGGAGAAAAGCAGACGGAGCTGACGTTGTATATAGACACTCCGGCTGCGAAAGCGGCTCTCGACAACAACATATCGTTTATCGGGGAAAACGTATTCCGAAAAGCGGGAAACGGATACCCTACAGGGGTTTTTGTCGTGGTGGGCGAAGGTCTTTCCGACAGGTATAAAGAAAAATATTCGGCGGGGAGCGACGATTATTCGGAATTGTTTGCGGAGGAAGAGGTGGTCGACGTGACGGGAGAAGACAACGCCGACGTAGTAAACTGGGGCAAGCACGTTTTGCTCTTGCGTGGAGAAGCGTATTATTATGACCGTTACGTACCGTACGGAGAGGGCGCGTATACGGTTAAGATAGGCAATCTTAAGACTCAAAAAACATATCCCGTCGTACGCGTCAACATGAATTCGTTCGTCGGGGTAAAAAATATGAAAACGCTCGAATTAAAAGGAGTGAGGCTTATAGCGTATATGGCGGTGGTAAACTGCGTTAATCTCAATGCGGTAGACCTTACGCAGAACACCGTTTCGCTGACGATGCCCGAACACGCTACGGCTTTGCCTGTCGGCGTGGAAATCCGCGTCGGGACGGGTTCGTACGTTACTTACAGACAAAGATGGGCGGACAACGGCTTTAACACCCTGTGCAATCAATTGAAAGCGGTCGACGCATAAAATCAGTTTTAACGTCAAAAATCCGTTCGTTGTATTTTGTGATTTTTTGAATAATCTTAGCATAAAACGGGAGAATAAAAAGTATCGAATATCTGCCGAAACGCGCGGCTTTTTAATAATTAAAGGCAGAGGATTTTTCGGTATAACCATAAAAAAAGAACGCTCTGACGAGCGTTCTTTTCGTTGAAAAAACGGTATTTTAATACATATCTCCCATTCCGCCGGGAACTGCCTGAGGAGCGGGCGGTTCGGGAATATCAGCTACGAGAGCCTCGGTGGTGAGGAGAGTGGCGGCGACGCTGGCGGCGTTCTGCAATGCGCTTCTCGTTACCTTGGTCGGGTCGATGATGCCGCTCTTTATCATATCGCAATACTCGTCTCTGGAGGCGTCGTAACCGTAGTTTTTGACGTCGCTCTTTACTATCGTGTTGACGACTACTCCGCCGTCCACTCCGGCGTTTGCGGCGATTTGTCTTACGGGAGCTTCGAGAGCCTTAATTACTATTTTAGCGCCCGTTTCTTCGTCGCCTTCGAGCTGTTCGGCGTATTTTTTAACTTCGTTGATTATGCTGAGAAGAGCGATTCCGCCTCCGGGAACGACGCCTTCTTCCACTGCGGCTCTGGTCGCGCTCAAAGCGTCCTCTATGCGGAGCTTGGAGTCCTTCATTTCCACTTCGGTGGCCGCGCCGACGTTTATTACGGCTACGCCGCCGGCGAGTTTGGCAAGACGTTCTTCCAGCTTTTCCTTGTCGTAGGAGGAAGTGGTCGAGGTAAGTTCCGCTTTAATTGTCTTTACGCGGTTTGCTATTTCCGTAGGATCTCCCATACCGTCGATTATCGTGGTGTTATCCTTGGTTACCTTTATCATCTTGGCTCTGCCGAGATGGGAGAGGTTGGCGTCTTTGAGCTCGAGTCCCATTTCTTCGCTTACGAGAGTAGCTCCGGTGAGAATAGCCATGTCGTTGAGGAGGGCTTTTCTTCTGTCTCCGAACGCGGGAGCTTTGACGGCTACGACGTTGAACACGCCTTTGATTTTGTTGACTACCATGGTGGCGAGAGCTTCGGCGTCGTAGTCTTCGGCAATTATGAGAAGCTTCAGACCGTTTTTGATAATCTGTTCGAGCAAGGGAAGTATTTCCTGTATGGAGGATATCTTCTTATCGGTGATAAGGATAACGGGATTATCCATTTCCGCTTCCATTTTGTCGGTGTTGGTTACCATATACGGGCTGGCGTATCCTCTGTCGAACTGCATGCCTTCGACTACGGAAAGCTCGGTGAGCATAGTCTTGGATTCGGCTACGGTAATGACGCCGTCTTTTCCGACCTTTTCCATAGCTTCGCTTATCAGCTCGCCTATTTTTTCGTCTCCGGCGGAAATGCTTGCCACGCTTGCGATTTCTGCCTTTTCGCTTACTTCTTTGCTGATTTTGCGGAGTTCGTCAACGGCTTTTTCGGCGGTTTTCAGAATACCTTTACGCAACGCCATCGGGTTGGCTCCCGCGGCGACGTTTTTCAAGCCTTCTTTTATTATAGCCTGAGCGAGAACGCTGGCGGTGGTCGTTCCGTCGCCCGCGACGTCGTTGGTCTTTACGCTGACTTCTTTTATAAGCTGCGCTCCCATATTTTCAAACGGGTCTTTAAGCTCTATTTCTTTGGCGATGGTAACGCCGTCGTTTGTTATGAGGGGACTGCCGAATTTCTTATCGAGCACGACGTTGCGCCCCTTAGGTCCGAGAGTGAGTTTTACTGTGTTTGCGAGTGCGTCCACGCCGGTTTCGAGAGCCTTGCGCGCGTCCTCGGCGTATTTGAATTGTTTTGCCATAATATGCCTCCTTTTATTCTACGATTGCAAGTATGTCGCTTTGACGAATTACGGTAACCGTTTCGTCGTCGAGCTTGAAATCGGTGCCTGCGTATTTTGAATAAAGTACTTTGTCGCCGACCTTGACTTCCATTTTTATTTCTTTACCGTCTACCGTTCCGCCGGGACCGACTGCTATTACGGTAGCTACGGTGGGCTTTTCCTTCGCGCTTCCGGTAAGAATGATTCCGCTCGCGGTCGTGTCTTTGGTTTCGTCCTGTTTTATGACAACTTTGTCAAATAAGGGTTTTAAGGTCATTTCTTTTGCCTCCTTAAATTATTTTTGTTTTGCCCGTTAGCACTCTAAGCCTTTGACTGCTAACAAAACACATTATAGCACCGCACTTTTGCATTTACAAGCAAATAAAGGTAAAATTTTTAATTTTTTCAAAAATTTTGTCGAACGTGGCGAAAGGGCTGTGCGTCAAAAGGAAAATACGGCGCAAAAAGGGAATTTTCCTGACGAAAATCAAAAAAACCGCAGTAAAAAATTCCGCATTGCAAGTCGGGCTCGCGTATTGACAAAAGTTTTTTTATATAGTAATATTATTTTAATAAAAATAAGGGTGTATTACGCCCTTTTATCGGAGGTCGGCTATGAAAACTCGGAGGATAAACGCAAAGGGACTCGCCCTGTGTATAATTATCGCGGTATTTATCGTATTGGGCGCGGTAACGAATCCCGTATTTTCCGACGACTCCGATTGCGCGTACGCAGCCGACGCGGTTACGCCCAATTTTTTAAGCGATAAAGAAATAGCTCTCGACGTTGATACCGATACGACGAAAACGTATCTTGTATTCGATCAGGCGCAGGCGGAGTCCAACGAAAAGGACTCCGCAGGTCATTACGTCAGCGGCGACTTTTATTCCGCAAACGCGTTTACCGCGCTGGAAACCAACGGCAACGCCGTCAACGTGGGAAGTCAACCGAGCGCGCCGTGGTATTGCGATATCAAAGCGAGCGAAAATCTCAAAAGAGCCATATACGATCCGTTTATGTCCGTTTCGATAAGCTTGTACGCCGTCTGGAACACTCCCGCTTATGCCGACGGCAGCTCGGAAAAATGTATAGGCACCATATCCTATTACAGCGGGAACGTAGATTCCGATTCGGGCGAGGCGGAATTCCGTCGCGGGCAGGATACGGTGAGTTTCAACGCGACGAATCTCGGAGACGGTTATAGCAGTCCGACGCGACTTCTCAACGTAATTACCAACGGAGTGAGCTACGGCGCGAACGGTTTTATAAGATTGATTTTTGAAAATTTCGAAACGGGTTATACGTTCAGTATCGCGTGGAAGAGTCTTTACGTGCAGGTGGAAGCCGTGGCGAATACCATGCAGATGCCGGAAATAAGCACCGAAAGCGTATCCGTATACGACAGTACGGGTTTGCGCAACACGACGAAAACCAATCTCGTCAAAGCCGGCGATATAGTCGTGGTTAAAAACGTGGTCAAAAAGGACGGAATTATTCTCAACCTTCCGAAAACGAGCTCCGACATAAATTCGGACGGATATTTCTATTCCCGTAAATATCTTGAGGGAAGCGCGAATTCCCCCACGTTTATTATGTACGATTTTAACGACGAAAGGCATTTTAAGAGACTTTACGAATACACTTTCCCCGATTCCGGATTCGCGTACGAAGGCAAGCTCGACCTTACGGGAGATTTTTCC
>JBJFAO010000275.1:0-4834 GCA_051887955.1 Christensenellales bacterium | reverse complement strand
TTTGACGCAAGATACGGAAAAAAATCCGACGGATTAACGATCGGAGATATAAAAATGGAGGTAAAAGTAACTTTGAACGTCGAGTAGGTTGACTTATCGCGCGCAAAAAGTGTATAGTTATTCTACGGAGGCAATATGAAAATACTTATCCCTAAAGGTATCAAAATAGGTCACGCACAGGACGATTATACGGGGACGACCGTTATCCTGGCGGAAAAAGGCGCGATCGGAGGAGTATCCGTTCGGGGATGCGCTCCGGGCACGAGAGAAACCGATCTGCTCCGTCCCGAAAAAGCGGTTCAAAAAATTAACGCGGTAGTTCTTACCGGCGGTTCGGCATACGGGCTCGCTTCTACGGTGGGAGTTATGGATTATCTCCGCGAAAACAACTGCGGCCACAAGATGCCCGGCAAGGTCGTCCCGATAGTTTGCTCCGCGGTGTTATACGACCTTAACGACAAAGAATACCGTTATCCGAACGATAAAATGGGCTATTGCGCATGTAAAAACGCGTCGACAACCCCCGAATTCGGTCAGGTGGGCGCGGGCAAAGGCGCGACCGTGGGCAAAATAAGAGGGCTGAAAAATTGTAGTAAAAGCGGTATCGGAGCTTACACTCTCAAAGTCGCCGGGATTACGGTAACCGCAATTTTCGCAGTCAACGCCTTCGGAGACGTCTATGACGAAAACGGTAAAGTAATCGCGGGAGCAAAAGGGAAAAACGGCAATTTTATCGATACCGAAAAGTGTATCGCCGACGCCGATTTTTCAAAAATAATGCTCGGAGGAAACACGACGATAGGCTGCATTGTTACCAATGCGAAACTTGATAAAGTGCAAGCCAACAAGCTCGCGGATATTGCGCACGACGGACTCGCAAGAAGCATA
Source organism: Christensenellales bacterium (assembly GCA_051887955.1). GTDB lineage: Bacteria > Bacillota > Clostridia > Christensenellales > DTU072 > CAG-1782. The sequence continues at coordinate 3,946 of JBJFAO010000275.1, read as the reverse complement.
AGACCGGTACATACCGATTACGACGGAGATACGGCTTTTTGTATGGCTACGGGAACAGTTCCCGTGCTGAATTTCGCCATTCTCCAATCCGCCGTCGTCGTCGCCACGGAAAACGCCGTACGAAACGCCGTAAAGAGCGGCATAGGCTACGAAGTACTATACGACGACGACGAAGAAGAAGAATAAAAATACAGCGGAGCCGTAAGATATTCGGCTCCGCTTTTTTTACTTATCAATAATAATCGTCGTCGTCCATTATTCGGCGTATCTTTCTCTTTAACGCCTCTTCCTCCAAAAATTCTTCCTGATAATCCGATATCTCTTTGATTGCGCTCGGTTCGTTATGATGTCCGAATATTTTTTCGTCACGTTTTTTCCTTGCATAAATAACGATACTTTTGATAAGTCCCCAAACGGCTCCGAACGCTCCCACCGCGCTGAATTTAAGCATATTTCCTATTGCCGCACCGATCCCCAATTGTACGCCGAATTTCGGGATAAGCAAAAATATCTGACCTAAAAACGTTCCCGTCCTGTTCCTTTCTCTGAATATATACGGCAGATCAAACAATAACTGCAAGACGACCGAAGGAATAAACAGTTGCATTATATAGTCGCTTCCCTGCGTAATTCCCATAACCACGCTGTAAATTAAAAACCCCGCAAAAACTATTATTCTGAACATTTGTCCCCCTGTCAATATCGATAATCGTCGTCGTAATAATCGTCGTATCTGTGTCTTTCTTTTACTGCGGCAACCGCCTTTCTGTAAAAATACATATCGGTTACAAAATTCCACAAAGACGACGCTAAAAAACCAATAGTTATAGCAAACATATCCATATCGACTATTTCAAACATATTTGCCACAATAAGTCCGGCAAATCCTGCAATAATTGCGGGAACGATATAAGATAACGGAACGATAAACAGCCACTTTATTTGCCGTCTGTATACAATTGAGTGTATGGTATCGATAATCATAGACAGCGCCCAGACTATCGCGCAGATAGTCCACATTATTTCACTGCGACCAAAAAACCATATTGCGCCGCAAATAACCGCTATCACCCTCAAGATATTTAAGAATACGAACATTCCCTTTTTCATTTTGTTCCTCCGGTTTAGATACAGTTACTGTATCGATTGATGTTTTTATTATACATATTCTGTATCATTATGTCAATACTTTTTTGATAAAGGGGTAAATAACTATGCTTAAACAAGAAATCGGAAACAGATTCAGAACCTGCCGGGAAGAACTGAAATTATCACAGCGCGACGTAGCTAAATTATTGAACGTAGCGCAACCCGTCTATCAGCGTTTTGAAAAAGGAATATACGAATGCACTTACGAGCAATTATTGAAGCTGAGCGAAATTTTTGACGTTTCTATTGACTATTTTTTTGGGAAAAAAGAATTTTAATAAGTTTTTTCGATAAAAAAACGGTTGCCCGAAAGCAACCGTTTTTAATTTATTCTTATAAGAAGAATTATTCGATAATGGCACTGACAACGCCGCTGCCAACCGTTCTGCCACCTTCACGGATAGCGAAACGAAGTCCCTGTTCGATAGCGATAGGAGTGATAAGCTTGATTTCCATAGAGATGTTATCTCCGGGCATAACCATTTCTACGCCTTCGGGAAGGGTGATGGTTCCGGTAACGTCGGTAGTTCTGAAATAGAACTGGGGACGATATCCGTTGAAGAACGGGGTATGTCTTCCGCCTTCCTCTTTCTTCAAAACGTAAACTTCGCTTTTGAAGTGGGTGTGGGGATGAATCGTACCGGGTTTAGCAAGAACCTGTCCTCTTTCGATTTCTTTTCTGTCGATACCACGAAGAAGAGCGCCGATGTTGTCGCCTGCCTGAGCAAAGTCAAGGAGCTTACGGAACATTTCTACGCCGGTAACGGTGGTTTCCTTCGGTTTTTCCATAAGACCGACGATTTCGACCTTATCCTGAACCTTAACGGTACCACGCTCAACTCTGCCGGTAGCGACGGTTCCACGTCCGGTGATGGTGAACACGTCTTCAACAGGCATAAGGAAGGGTTTGTCGGTATCGCGCTCGGGAGCGGGAATGTATTCGTCGACTGCTTTGAGAAGTTCTCTTATGCAATCGCAATCGGGGCTCTCGGGATGACCTGCGTTGCAAGCTTCGATAGCCTTAAGAGCGGAGCCCTTAATAACGGGGATATCGTCGCCGGGGAATTCGTAGCTGGTAAGCAATTCGCGGATTTCCATTTCTACGAGTTCGAGCAATTCGGGATCGTCAACCTGGTCAACCTTGTTCATGAATACTACGATGTAAGGAACGCCTACCTGACGAGCAAGCAAGATGTGCTCACGAGTCTGGGGCATCGGTCCGTCGGTAGAAGCAACAACGAGGATTGCGCCGTCCATCTGAGCCGCGCCGGTAATCATGTTCTTAACGTAGTCGGCGTGTCCGGGGCAGTCAACGTGAGCATAGTGACGGGTTTCGGTCTGATACTCAACGTGCGCGGTATTGATCGTTATTCCTCTTGCCTTTTCTTCAGGTGCCTTGTCAATTTCGTCGTAACGCATAACTTCTGCGTTACCCATAGCTGCGGACACCATGGTGATAGCTGCAGTCAACGTGGTTTTGCCGTGGTCAACGTGACCGATGGTACCGATGTTAACGTGCGGTTTAGTTCTTTCAAACTTAGCTTTTGCCATTTAAAATATCCTCCCAAAAATTTTAGATATATTTTTTTGTTGTAATCGTAAAATATTATAGTATATTTTTTTACGCTTGTCACGCTTTTTTTGAAAAAATTTTACTTCATTTTCAAAATAGCGTGATTTCGGCGCAAATTAACCTTTCTTGCCTTCGAGCAAGAGTTTCTTTTCGCTCTGCGGCACTTCCGTGTAGCAGTTGAGCTGCATCGTGTAGTTTCCTCTTCCCTGCGTCGCGCTGCGGAGTACGGTGGCGTATCCGAACATTTCGCTGAGAGGGATATCCGCGTCGATAATCTTTATGCCCGGTCTGTCCTGCATTTCTTTTATCGAGCCGCGACGGGAGTTTACGGTGCCGAAAACGTCTCCGATATATTCGGGCGGAACGGTAATTTCCACCGCCATCATCGGTTCCATTATCGTCGGATCCGCTTTCATCGCGGCGTCCTTGAACGCCATACTTCCGGCAATCTTAAAGCTCATTTCCGAAGAGTCTACGTCGTGGAAGCTTCCGTCTACGAGGTGAACCTTGAAGTCCACCATCTCGTAACCGATAAGAACGCCTCCGCGCGCCGCTTCTCTTATACCGTCCTCTATAGGCTTAATGAATTCTTTAGGAATTACGCCGCCGACGATTTCGTCGTAAAATTCGATGCCCTTTCCGGTTTCGTTCGGTTCCATTTCGATAATACAATGTCCGTACTGACCTTTACCGCCCGACTGACGAACGTATCTTCCTTCGCCTCTCGCGGGACGCTTGATAGCCTCTCTGTACGCAACCTGCGGCTTACCGATATTGGCTTCGACCTTGAATTCGCGCAAAAGTCTGTCGACGATTATTTCCAGATGCAATTCGCCCATTCCGGCTATAATGGTCTGCCCGGTCTCTTTGTCCGTATAAGTACGGAAGGTCGGATCCTCTTCGGCGAGCTTGACGAGAGCAAGACTCATCTTTTCCTGTCCGATTTTGGTCTTAGGCTCTATCGCGAGACGAACGACCGGTTCGGGGAATTCCATCGTGTCGAGGATTATGGGATGATTGATATCGCAGAGAGTTTCGCCCGTAGTGGTGTCTTTAAGACCGATGATAGCCACTATTTCGCCGGCGTTTGCCTCTTCTATCGCCTCGCGCTCGTTCGCGTGCATACGGATAAGACGACCTATTCTCTCTTTGCACTTCTTGTTGCTGTTATAAACGGTCATATTCGGGGTAAGCGTTCCGCTGTAAATACGGAAGAAAGTAAGT
>JBJFAO010000274.1:0-4848 GCA_051887955.1 Christensenellales bacterium | reverse complement strand
CTACGTCTTCTTTCTTCATAAACTTGCACTTAATGGGGAGCTTGTTGGCGGCAAGACGCAATGCTTCTCTTGCTATATCCTCGGTTACTCCCGCCATTTCGAACAAAACTCTGCCGGGCTTCACTACCGCTACCCAATATTCGGGACTTCCTTTACCGGAACCCATTCTGGTTTCGGCAGGCTTCTTCGTGATAGGCTTGTGGGGGAATATATTTACCCATACCTGACCGCCACGCTTAATGTATCTCGTCATAGCTACACGTGCCGCTTCGATCTGGTTGCTGGTAATCCAGCTGGGCTCCTGCGCCACCAAACCGTATTCGCCGTAGGCTATTACGTTACCTTTGTTCGCCTTTCCGGTCATTCTGCCTCTGTGCTGTTTTCTTCTTTTAACTCTTTTAGGCATTAACATGACGCGTTTCCTCCTTTGCACCTTGTTTGGTGAAAACTTCACCCTTATAAATCCATACCTTTACGCCGATTGCGCCGTAAGTGGTATGCGCGGTAGCGAAACCGTAATCGATATTCGCTCTCAACGTCTGAAGAGGAATGCTTCCTTCGCTGTAATGTTCGCTTCTTGCGATTTCCGCTCCGTCCAGACGTCCGCTTACCATAGTCTTGATTCCCTGCGCTCCGCTCTTCATTGCTCTGCCCATTACCTGACGCATGGCTCTGCGGAACTGTATTCTTTTTTCAAGACTTGCCGCGATGCTTTCCGCCGCGAGCTGAGCGTCGATATCCACCTTCTTTACTTCGAGAACGTTGATGTTGACGACTCTGCCGGGAACGATTTTTTCCACGGCTTTCTTTATGTCCGCTATCCCGCTCGCTTCCTTTCCGATAGCGACGCCGGGACGTCCGCAAAACATATTTACCGTAACCGTGTTTGCCGCGCGCTCGATAGCAATTTTGCTTACCGCCGCGTTGTAATACGCTTTCTTCAGAGTTTTTCTGATTTTATCGTCTTCGGCAAGGAATTTACCGAAGTTTTTCTTGTCGGCATACCATTGGGTATCCCAGCCGTTGATAACTCCTACTCTTAAACCGTGCGGATTAACTTTCTGACCCATTTCGTATACCTCCTATTTATTCACAACGTCGAGAACGACGGTGATGTGACTGGTTCTTTTCAAGATGCTTCCCGCTCTGCCGTGAGCCATCGGTACGTATCTCTTCAAGCTGGGACCCTGGTCTGCATAGCACTCGGCGACGTAAAGCTCGTCGGTGTTGAGACTGAGGTTGTTTTCGGCGTTTGCTCCCGCGCTCTTGACTACCTTAAGGATAGGACCGGAAGAAGACTTGTTGAGGTTTTCCAGAATTCCTACCGCTTCGCGATAGCTCTTTCCGCGGATAAGGTCGAGGACGGCTCTTACCTTATACGGAGAAATACGGATATATTTTGCCGTAGCGTGGGGACGCTTTTCGGCGTTTCTCGCTCTTTCTACTGCTTTGAAATAAGTTCTACCCATCTTTAACCTCCTATTTCCCTGCGGAAGTCTTGCTTCCGGCGTGTCCACGGAAGGTTCTGGTGGGGGCGAACTCGCCCAATTTCAATCCGACCATATCTTCGGTGATATATACGGGAACGTGCTTCTTTCCGTCGTGAACCGCGATTGTGTGTCCAACGAATTCGGGGAATATAGTGGAGGCACGAGACCAAGTCTTGATAGGTTTCTTTTCGCCGCTCGCGTTCATAGCCAAAATTTTCTTCTTGAGGCTTTCGTGCACGTACGGCCCTTTCTTAATAGATCTGCTCATTTGCTCCTCCTGATTAGTTTATACGCTTAATAATAGACTTGTTGGAATTCTTGTTCTTCTTGCGAGTCTTGTATCCGAGAGCCGGTTTACCCCAAGGAGTAACAGGTCCGGGCATACCCACGGGGCTCTTTCCTTCGCCGCCGCCATGGGGGTGATCGCAGGGGTTCATAACTACGCCGCGTACGGTGGGTTTGACGCCCATGTGTCTCTTACGTCCGGCTTTTCCGAGGCTGACGATTTCGTGTTCGAGATTGCCGACCTGACCTATCGTAGCTCTGCATGCGAGCGGAACGTATCTCATTTCGCCGCTGGGCATACGCAGGGTAGCTTTGTTGTTTTCTTTAGCCATAAGCTGAGCGGCGCAACCTGCGCTTCTCGCTATCTGACCGCCGCGTTTGGGCTGCAGCTCGATATTGTGCACCATCGTACCTACGGGAATATCCGCAAGACGGAGGCAGTTGCCGGCCTTGATGTCGCAGCCCTCTCCGCTCATTATCACGTCTCCTACGTTAAGTCCGAGAGGAGCGAGAATATATTTCTTTTCTCCGTCGGCATAGCATACGAGCGCGATGTTGGCGGAACGGTTCGGATCGTATTCTATAGTCTTTACGGTCGCGGGGATTCCGTCTTTGTTTCTCTTAAAATCGATGATACGGTATTTTTGTCTGTTGCCGCCGCCGATATGTCTTACGGTAATTCTGCCGTTTGCGTTACGTCCGCCAGTGTGGTTTTTGCTTTCGAGCAAAGACTTTTCGGGTTTGGTCGTGGTGATTTCCGCAAAGTCAGAAACGGTAAAGAATCTGCGCGCCGGGCTGGTAGGTTTGTATCTTTTAATACCCATTTTAGTCCTCCTTTACGACAAGCTCTCGAAGAATTCGATTGCTTTGCTGTCTTCGGTAAGTTTTACGTAAGCTTTCTTGAAGGAAGAACGTCTGCCTTCGGTTCTGCCCATACGCTTCACTTTTCCGTCGTAATTCGTTACGTTTACTCTGGCGACCTTTACGTTGAAAACTTCTTCAACCGCCTTCTTTATCTGCGTCTTGGTCGCCTTGCCGTTTACAATAAAGGTATAGTCCTTAAGACCGATACCGCCGTAGCTTTTTTCGCTTAATACGGGCTTTATTATTACGTCGTAGCTGTTCATTATGCTTCAACCTCCTCGATTATCTTGACGGCGTCGACGGTAAGGAACACTTTGTTGCACCTTACGAGGTCGGTAACGTTGAGAAGCTCGACGGAACAAACCTCTGCGTCCGCGAGATTGCGGGTAGCGCGAACAACGTTGACGTTTTCGCCGGCGATTACGAACAAAGCCTTCTTCCCTGCGTCGAGCTTGTTGCAGATTTCCGCCATAAGACGAGTCTTTGCTTCTGCAAGCTCGATAGCGTCGAGAACGACTATTTCGGACTGTCTTACCTTTTGACTGATAGCGCTTACGAAAGCCTGAGTCTTCATTCTCTTATTGATTTTCTTGGAAAAATCTCTGGGCTTCGGTGCGAATACGACGCCGCCGTGCTTCCATTGCGGAGCGCGGATGCTTCCCTGACGGGCGCGTCCGGTGCCTTTTTGACGCCAGGGCTTGATGCCGCCGCCGCGAACCTCGGTTCTCGTCAGAGTGCTTTTCGTTCCTTGACGCTTGTTGGCAAGCTGAGCTACGACAACCTGATGAATAAGAGCTTCGTTGTATTCCGCTCCGAATACGGCGTCGCTTACGGTTATCGCGCTTACCTCTTCACCTTTAGTGTTGAATACTTTTAATTCCATTTGTTACCTCCTTACGCCTTGACAAAGACAAGACTGCCTTTGGCTCCGGGGATACCGCCCTTTATGAGCAAAAGGTTTCTCGCCGCGTCCACGCGTACTACTTCAAGGTTCTTTATAGTAACTCTTTCGTTACCGTACTGACCTGCCATGTGCTTGTTTTTGAACACGCGGCTGGGATCGGAGTTCGCGCCCATAGAACCTACGCTTCTGTGGATAGGTCCGGTACCGTGAGTCATCGAACCGATACGCTGAGCGTTCCATCTCTGAATAACGCCGGTATATCCTCTGCCTCGCGTGGTGCCGATAACGTCTACCTTGTCTCCCTCCGCGAAGCTGTCGCAGGTAATAACCTTGCCTACCTCGTATGCGGAGCAATCGTCGAAACGACATTCTCTCAACGCTCTCTTTGCATTGACTCCCGCTTTCGCATAATGTCCTTTAAGGGGAGCCGTTACGTTCTTTTCTTTGATTTCGCCAAAAGCAATCTGTACCGCGTCGTAGCCTTCTTTAGCTGCGGTCTTGACCTGAACGACGGGACACGGTCCGGCTTCGACAACCGTCACCGGTATCATGGTTCCGTCAGCGGTAAATATTTGGCTCATACCCAATTTTCTGCCTAAAATAGCTTTCTTCATATAAGCCTCCTATTATAACTTTATCTGGATATCGACGCCTGCGGGCAAATCGAGCTTCATCAACGCGTCCACGGTTTTGGAAGTGGAGTTGTAGATGTCGATAAGTCTCTTGTGAGTTCTCAATTCGAACTGCTCGCGAGAGTCCTTATACTTGTGAGGAGCACGCAAAATAGTAACGATTTCCTTTTCCGTAGGAAGCGGTATGGGACCGGAAATACTCGCGCCCGTACGCTTCACCGCCTCAACTATCTTCGTAGCCGAAGAATCGATGAGATTGTGGTCATAAGCTTTCAACTTAATTCTAATCTTTTGACCTGCCATTGTTTACCTCCTGTTTTTTTACCTAACTTTCACACTTATCCGCGTGTGTCGAGCTGTCTTTTAATAAAAGGTCTGGCAAACCTTTTATCTCAGTTAGTCGCAAGCGTCGTGCGCCTGCGTAAGTCCGTGGAAACTATCCGCTTACACGGTAACCTCCCACATCTACCCTAATACAGCCTTAATATAATATCACGCCCAAACGGTCAAGTCAAATGTTTTTTCGTCGGTTTTAATAAAAATTTATAAATATTTTTGAATAAAAAAGCTTTTGAAAACGTGCTTTTTTTGCGGAAAAAGGCAGCCTGACAATGGATTTGTGCCGAATAAATTCTATTCGTCTTCTTTTTTCTGTTTTTCTTTTTTGACGTAT
>JBJFAO010000273.1:0-4884 GCA_051887955.1 Christensenellales bacterium | reverse complement strand
TAAAAGAAAAGGTATTGTCAGGATATGTCCGTCGTTAGTATGAAAAAAATGAGCCTCGTGGCTCATAAAGGGGATAGAAGCAGATTGCTTCGGTTGTTCACGAAATCGGGCTGCGTGGAGATATCTTCCGCGCCCCTTATCGCGGACACCGTTTATCCTACCGACGTCGAGAAGAAAAACGCGCTCGAATCGAAAAAGCTGAAAACGAGCTTTGCTCTCACTTTTTTGAAAGAAACCCTTAAAGAAGCCGCGCGTTACGATAAAAACGTGCCGAAAGCGGGCTTCAAAAAGGAAAACAGGCTCGTTTCCGTCGACGAATACTACGATACCGCAAAGGACGAAATAGAAATCTTTTCCGCCGTGGACGAGATGGAAAGATTGAATTCCCGTCTCATAGACATAAAGAGCGAAAAAGCGAAGCTTGCGGCGACAAAAGAACAGCTCGACGTTTTTAAGGAGCTGGAAATTCCGTTTTCGGAGATAAAGGATACCGATACCTGCTCGGTAATCGTGGGTACCCTTCCAGCCGGCAACGTCTCCGTTCTGGAGGAAAAGCTACCCGAAAACGCGGATTTGTCCGTATACGGAGGAGACAAGTCGGTTTGCGTGGGCTTGTGCGTGCATAAATCGGAGCTTTCTAACGTCGGTTCGGCGCTTGCCGAGGCGGATTTTATACGTTGTACTTACGATTATGCAGTTACGGCAGGCGAAAAGATAAAGGAGTGCGACGATAGAATAACGGCGCTCGAAGAGGAAAAGAAAAATACCGTTTTGAGCGTTTACGAATACCTTACGCTCATTCCCGAATTGAAGGTATTGCACGATTATTACGAAATAGAGCTTGCAAAGGATGAAGCCGTCAGATTGTGTCCGCACACCGAGCAGACTTTTATTATGGAGGGCTGGGTACCTGCCGACAGGGCGGACGCTCTTAAAGAAGAGGTGGAAAAGACGTGCGCCCGTACGGTAATATTTTTCCGCGATCCGTTCGAGGATGAAAATCCGCCTACTCTCGTTAAAGAAAACAAATTCGTACGTCCCTTTCAGGGACTCACCGATATGTTCGGAGTGCCCGGGTATCGCGAGACCGATCCCAATTTTTTGGTTGCGTTTTTCTATTTTCTCATTTTCGGAATAATGATAGGGGACGCCGGATACGGACTGATAATGGCGTTAGCCTGTTTTGCGTATCTGAAAATAGTCAAACCCGTGAAATCGAGCGGTATGATGATAGCCATGTTCGGCTTTTGCGGAATAAGCACCTTTATTTGGGGCGCGCTTTTCGGCGGTTGGTTCTCTATAGAGGGATTGTCGCAGACGTTTTTGGGCAAGATTGTCATTTTCGAGCCTCTTAACGAGCCGTTGAAGATGTTTATGCTCGCTCTCGGTGTGGGCGTCGTTCAGATAGCTACGGGATTTGCCGTCAACGGCGTTATTCTTATAAAACAGAAAAAGTACGGGGAAGGGATTTTCGGCAATTTCGGCTGGGTTCTCATTATGCTCGGACTTTTGCTGCTTTTCCCGAAGATGATGGTTTTTCTGAACGCTGTGGAAGAAAAAGCCTGGTTTTCGGTTTGCTCCGACGTAGGACTTTATACGGCGATAGCCGGCTTTGCCATGATGCTGATAGGCGGAGCCTGGGGAAAGAAGAATCCCCTTAAAATGCTTATGGGCGTATTCAAAAGCGCATACGGTTCGATTAACGTGGTAAGCGATCTGTTAAGCTATTCCCGTATTTTCGGTCTGGGACTTACCACGGGAGTAATAGGACTGGTCGTAAACAAGCTGGCTACGATAATAGTTTCCGAATTTTTCGGCGGACTTTGGGTAGGCTGGATAGTAGGAGTCCCCGTATTGATAGTAGGTCACGCTTTCAATCTCGGTATAAATCTTTTGGGCGCGTACGTTCACGATTCGAGATTGCAGTACATCGAGTTTTTCGGGCGTTTTTACGAGGGGAGCGGACACGCGTTCAAACCTCTCGGCGGACAGGCTAAATACACCTATCCGGACAACTGACGCACCGATAAATCGACTATAATCGACTAACGTAAAAACAAATAAGACTTTCCAAGGAGGTATTATATATGGAATATTTAGGAACTGCCCTCGCGCTTCTGGGCGCGGCTCTTGCGGTAGGTATGAGCGGTATAGGTTCTTCGATCGGCGTAGGAATGGCAGGTCAGGCGGCTGCCGGCGTTACTGCCGAAGACCCCGACAAATTTATGAAATGTCTCGTGTTGCAGCTTCTGCCGGCGACGCAGGGTATTTACGGCTTTATCATAGGCTTTTTGGTACTGATAAAACTCAACGCCTTCGGAGGACTCGTAGCTCTCAGTACGGCGGGCGGAATAGGCGTGCTTTGTTCGTGCTTGCCTATCGCTCTGGGCGGTCTTTTCAGCGCTATTCATCAAGGAAAGGTGTGCGTGGCGGGTATCGGACTTGTCGCGAAACGCCCCGAAGAACAGTCGAAAGGCATGTTGATGGGAGCGATGGTGGAAATGTACGCTCTGTTGGGCTTCCTCGTTTCCTTCCTCGCGGTGTTTATTCCTCAGTGGGTATAATTTCGAGGTAAACGCTGATGACAGGCAAAGAAGCGATTATCGAAAAGATTTTGTCGGACGCTCGTTCGATAGCCAATTCCACGGTGGAAGAGGCAGGGCTTTACGGTAAGAAAATAATAGCCGACGCCGAGCTCGACGCCCAGGCGTACCGCGAAAAAAACGTTGCGGAATCATACGTCGAGCGAGAGGAAATTATTCGTCGTAAAATTACTTCCGCAAATCTCGAAGTCAAAAAGAATATTCTCGCGAAAAAGCAAGAGCTTATGTCGAGCGCGTTTGCGGAGGCGATAAAGCTTATTAAATCGGATAAAAATTATTCCGATATGATAAAGAGTATGCTTACCTACGCAGAGAGCGGCGATTCAATCCGTTTTTCTTCCGACGACAAGGAGATTTTCGACGAAAAATGGCTTGACGCGTATTCTTCCGCGAGTGGCAAAAAACTCGTTTTCGGCGGATACGGCGATTTTTCGGGCGGAGTTATTATATCGGGAGTCGGCAGCGACAAAAATCTTTCGCTGGAAGTGGAGTTAAAATCCGTAAGGGAAAAATACGAGCCCGAGTTGGCTGATATTTTATTCGGAGAATAAATGAAAGACGGTCTTATTTTCGCAAACGCAAGAGCCAAAGGCAAAGAGAGCGGACTCCTTTCCAAGGAGCGCCTGCAACGTATGACGGAAGCGAAGTCCCTTACCGACGCGATGCGCGTATTGCTCGAAATAAACTACGCGGGAGGGCTTATACCCGACGGCGAGGATTTTTACGCTCTCCTCGAAGAAGAGCAGAGGCTCATAACGGCGTTTGTGAAGGAAACCGCCCCCAAAAACGTGGGCTTCGAGTGTTTTTTCCTCAGAAACGATTATCACAACATAAAGGTATTGTTTAAGGCAAAGTATGCCGAAATTGACGATCCGAGCGGTATGATTTTGCCCGACGGCAATTATACGTTTTCTTATCTGAAAGAGAGATTTGACGTAAACAAGCTGGATTTCAGTCCGCAGATTGCCGACGCGTGCGAAAAAATAGATAAAGCGTTCGAGAGCGGCAACGGTACGCCGAGGCTTATCGACGTCGTGCTGGACAAAGCTCTTTACTCCGAAATAAATTCTATGCTCGGAAAGAACGCCGACAAATACGTAAAACAATATTTCGAGGCGTTTATCGACTCAACCAACGTCGCGTCGTTTTTAAGGACGGCGAAAATAGGCGCGGGGATAAACTTTTTCAAAGAAGGTTTTCTTGATGGCGGAAGGATTACGTTCAAGGATTTCGAGGAGTGCGGAGGAGACAAAGCGAAGCTGTCTCGGATTCTTTCGGGAAGCTATCTTAAGGAGTTTTACGACAAGGTTTCCGACGGAGATATGGCGGGATACGAAACGGCGCAGGACAATTTTTTGTTGAGTATTTTTTCGGTCAACAAGACGGATATGTTTTCCATCGCGCCGATTTTGGGATATTATCTGGCGAAGCTCAACGAAATAAAGGTAATAAGGGTAGTGCTTGTCTGTATAAAGAACAAGGTGCCCGTCGAACAGATGCGTAAGCGCGTGAGGGAGTTGTATGCGTAACAACAGGATTGCCGTAATAGGGGACAAGGACAGCGTGTTGGCGTTCAAGGCCGTCGGAGCGGACGTGTTTCCGGTAAAAAATTATTTCGACGCCGCGGACAAGCTGAAAAAGCTTGCCCGAACGTACGCCGTTATTTTCATAACGGAAGAGATAGCCGAAAAGATATCCGACGTCGCGGCGAGATACAAGACGCGGACTTATCCTGCGGTGATTCCCATTCCGGGGGCGCAGGGAAGCACGGGCTTCGGTATGAAAGGAATTTCCGATAACGTCGAAAAAGCTATCGGGACTGATATATTAAGCGATAAATAGTTTTTCTTAAAGGAGAAATAGATGAGCAAGGTAAACGGAAAGGTAATAAAAGTAAGCGGACCGCTTATCGTGGCGGAAGGAATGTCCGACGCCAAACTTTTTGACGTGGTAAAGGTTTCGTCCTCCCGTCTTATCGGAGAGATAATAGAACTGCGCGGAGACAAGGCTTCTATACAAGTTTATGAAGAAACCGGAGGAATAGGCCCCGGAGACGAGGTTTTTTCTACCGAAATGCCGTTGAGCGTGGAGCTGGGACCGGGACTTATCGAATCGATTTTCGACGGAATACAAAGACCTCTGAACCGACTTTGGGAAAAGAGCGGAGACAGAATAGGAAGAGGCGTGGAGGTAGCCGCCCTCGACCACAATAAAAAATGGCGTTTTATTCCCACCGCTAAAGCAGGCGACAAGCTTTCTGCCGGCGACGAGATAGGATACG
>JBJFAO010000272.1:0-4900 GCA_051887955.1 Christensenellales bacterium | reverse complement strand
ACTACGTTACGCTGGCTTTGCTACTCGTCGCCACGGAGGGAGACAGCCTCGGAAAGGAGGACGGAAACGAACTCGTTTCGACGTTGAAAAACAGCTATTTGCGGTTTGAAAAAGGAGATATCGAGGGGGCGGAAAGGGAGCTCGCCCGTTATTACGCGAAGGGAAGCGACGGCAGCGTGCTCTATACCATGGTAGGTCACGCTCATCTCGACCTTGCCTGGTTATGGCCGGAGAGGGAAAGCAAGAGAAAGGCGGTAAGGACGTTTACCAACGCCGTTTCCATGATAGAAAAGAATCCGTCTTACGTTTTCGGCGCGTCGCAGGCGCAGATGTTCGAGTGGGTAAAAGAAAGCCATCCCGCGCTGTTCGAGAAGCTCCGCAAATACGTCGCTTCCGGCAATATCGAGCTGCAAGGCGGAATGTGGGTGGAAAGCGATTGCAATATGCCGGGAGGAGAAAGCCTTATAAGACAGTTTTTATACGGCGATAAATTCTTTATCGAGAATTTCGGAAAAACCTCCGATACGGTGTGGTTGCCGGACGCGTTCGGGTTCCCCCTGACTTTACCTCAGATAATAAAAGGGGTAGGCAAAAAGAATTTCGCCACGATAAAGCTGACGTGGAACAAGGTAAATAAATTCCCGTACCAGAGCTTTTATTGGGTTGCGCCCGACGGGAGCAGAGTGCTTTGTCATATTTCTCCCGAAGGGACATATTGCAACGACGGCACTCCCCTTGTGATAGCGAAATCGGAAAAGAAAAATATACAAAAAGAAACGGGACGCGCTTTGATTATCTACGGCGTGGGAGACGGCGGCGGCGGACCGGGAGAAGGACATGTAAAAATTGCCGAAAGGTGCGCCGATCTTCGCGGAACGGCAAGAAGCGTAATGGGAAGCGCTCAGAGCTTTTTCGACGACCTCGAAAAGGTACCGTCCTTACCCGAATATCGCGACGAACTGTATCTTGAGAAACATCAGGGAACGCTTACTTCTCAGAGCAACAACAAAAAGCTGAACCGACTTGCAGAGAGAGAATTGCATACTGCGGAGTGGCTTTGCGCGCTTACGGAAAAGGCGGATTTGTCGGGCATCTGGAAAAAACTGCTCTTTACGCAATTCCACGATATTTTGCCCGGTTCGGGAATAGAACGCGTACATACCGAGAGCTGCGAGCAGCTGAAAGAGGCGATAGCCGACGCGCGGGCGGTTTGCGAAGACAGGATTTCCCGTCTTTCGTCGGGCAAAGGGCTGTCCGCCATAAATCCCTCTCCGTTTTATCGAGACGAATACGTTACCGTCAACGGAGAAAGCTATCGTTTCGCCGGAGAAGGATATTCGGCAGGTCCTTTGGTCAAGGAAAAGCCTTTTCTTGCCGTCGGAGAGTATTATATCGAAAACGGCAAAGTGGCGATAAAGCTGGCGGAGGACGGATCCGTAGTTTCTTACACGGATAAGAATTCCGGCGAGGAAATAAGCCTCGGCGGCCTCAACAGGTTGCGCGTTTATCGCGATAAGAAATTGTATTATAACGCCTGGGATATCGACATAAATTACGTTAAGTATCCCGAAAGCTTAAAAGCGGTATCCGTAAAGACGTATATCGACGGCGCGTACGCGGTGGCGGAAACGGAATACGTCTATAATAAATCGAAGATAAAGCAATTTTTGAGAATTTCGGCGGACTCCCTGGTGAGGGTGGATAACGAAATTTTCTGGCAGGAAGAGCACAAGATGCTCCGCGCGGAGTTTTTCCCGACGGTTACGTCGGATTTTGCCGAATGTGACATACAGTTCGGGCATATAGACAGGAGCGCGAAGGAGGAGAATTCCGTCGACAGGGCAAAGTTCGAGATATGCGCGCATAAATGCGTCGCGTACAACGACGGGGAAAAAGCGTTTGCCGTTTACAGCGATTGCAAGTACGGGTATCGGGCAAAAAACGGTATGATAAGCTTGAATTTATTGCGTTCGCCGAAGTATCCCGATAAAAACTGCGATATGGGGGTTCATTTCTTTTCGTACGCTTTCGATTTCCACACGGGCGGAAGGGAAACGGTAAGGAGAGGCTATAATTTTTCTTATCCTCTCATAATAAGCGACGAGCAAGTGGCAATAAAGCCGTTTTTAGTTACCGACGGCAACGTCATCGTGGAGAATATAAAGCCTGCGGAGGAAGAAGGAACGGTCGTAAGAATGTACGAACGGGAAGGGATTGAAACCACGGTAAACCTTTCGTTCCCCGGGAAGACCTTGTATCTAACCGATATGCTGGAAAACGTCTTGGAAAAAACCGACGGAAAAATAACCTTCCGTCCGCACGAGATTAAGACTCTTCTTATTAAATAAACCCTTAAACACGGGGAGAAAATTTTACGCCGTCGGTCGACGGCGTTTTTTTTGCATACGAATCCCGTTTGAGGTGAAAAATAAGACGTATTTTCTTTGTCATAAATTTGTCATAAATTTTTCACAAGCCTGCAAGAAAGATTTTTTACAATGGAGGCAAAGAGAAGGAGGCAATATGCAAAAGGTAATAGTATTGACGGGAGCAAGCGGGAATATGGGAAGAGAAGTCTTAAACGAGCTTTATACTTTGCCCGACGTAAAAATAAGGATATTGAACTACGACGACAAGAGGTTCGGCGGACTTGTAAAAAGGAAATATGCGGGAGTCGAAACGGTGGAAGGGAATATCGCGGACGAAACCGTATGCAAAATTCTCGTGGAAGGAGCGGATTACGTAATAAACTGCGCCGCGGTTATTCCGCCGAAATCCGATAAGCATCCCGAGAAAGCTCTTGAATGTAATTATTACGGCGTAAAAAGTCTTATCGACGCCGTAAAATCCTGTAAGCCCGAGCCTAAGCTTATTCACGTGTCCACCGTCGCGTTATACGGCAACAGGAATTATTTACATCCCTGGGGAAGGGTGGGCGATCCTCTTATGCCGAGCGTTTACGACGTTTACGCGAAATCGAAATTATTCGGCGAAAGACTCGTGCTCGAAAGCGGAATAGAAAAATGGGCAGTTCTCAGACAAACGGCGATGTTGCACGACAGAATGCTCGCCGACAACATGAGCGACGGATTAATGTTTCATACGTGTCTTAACTCTCCTCTGGAGTGGGTGACGGCGAAAGACAGCGGACTGCTGATAAAAAATATCGTAGAAAAGGATATTAACAATGAGGCGGAGGGCTTCTGGAGAAAAGTTTATAATATCGGCGGCGGCGAGAAAAACCGCAATACGGGGTACGATACCTTTAACGACGGTTTTTCTATAATAGGCGGTTCGGCAAAGCAATTTTTACTTCCCGAATGGCATGCCGACAGAAATTTTCACGGAGTATGGTTTTACGACGGAGACGAGTTGGAAAACGAATTCCGTTATCAGAGGCAGGATTGCTCCGATTATTGGAGGGAGATATTGAAAAAACACCCCTATTACGCCATAGCGAAGGCGATTCCGTCGGGGATAATAAAAAAATTCGCCGTAGAAAGATTGCTTAATAACTATAACGCTCCGACAAAATGGCAAAAAAACGGAGAGGAAGGGAAATTGCGCGCTTATTTTTATTCCGACAAAAGAATATGCGGCTGGGGAAATTTTCCGCTTTTGAGGGAGGGAAAAACGCCTTCGGGAGAAATCGACTACAACAATCTCAAGGATAAAAAATGCGCCGAAAGACTTTTGCTTTCGCACGGATTTGACGAAAACAAGGGGGAAAAAGAGATTACCGTAGAAGATTTGAAACAGGCGGCGGCTTTCCGCGGAGGGAAATGTCTTTCGGAAAAGTATACCGGAGATTTGTACGTGCCTCTTGAGTGGGAGTGCGCGGACGGGCACAGGTTTTTCGCGTCGCCGTATACCGTTCTTTTCGGAGGTCATTGGTGCGAAGAATGCTTAAAAAACGGTTGGGATTATGATAATATGGCAAGAAAAAGCGAATTTTTTGCCCAGGTATATTATGACAGTCACGATAAAAACGAACGCCGCTTTTATTATTTCAAAAACGGCGACGCGGAGTATAAGGAGATAGTATGAAGGCGGTTATTTATTTGTTTTCCGGCACGGGAAACACCAAAAAGGTGGCGGAAGAATTCGGAAAAAATCTTTCCGAACGGGGCGTAGAGGCGAAGATAATAGACATCGAGAGCAAAACCGTGGAAAAGGACGTCGATTTAATCGGAATCGCATATCCGATACACGCGTTTTCCGCTCCCGAAAACGTAATAAATTTCGTCAGGTCTTTGCCGGACGGGAATTGTCGCGCGTTCTTTATTAAGACGGGAGGAGAGAGCCTTGTTTTTAACGACGCTTCCAGCGCGAAGATAAATAAAATACTAAAAAAGAAAGGCTACGACACGGTGGCGGACTATTTGTACGTCATGCCGTATAATATGCTTTACCGTCACAGCGATTCGATGGCGACCAAGATGTGGTTTACCGCCAAAAGAAAGGCGGCAAAGGACGCGGAGGCATTGCTCGAAGGGCGTAGGGAAAAGTTAGGGAGAGAAACTCCGGTGAGCTTTATTTTCCGCAACGTGGAACAGAGGTTTATGCATATTAACGGAAAGCTTTTTAAGGTGAAAGACGGATGCCTGAATTGCGGAGCGTGCGTAAGGACGTGTCCTCAGAAAAATATTTCCGTAAAAGAAGGGAAAGTGGTTTTCGGCGGAAGCTGCATAGGGTGCGTAAGGTGTTCGTTTAATTGTCCCGTAGGCGCGATAGACATCGGATTGTTAAATATGTGGAAGGTCAACGGCAGATATCGATACGGAGAAATCGAGCCGCAGACTTACGAGGTAAAATATCTTAAAAAGGCTTATAAAAAATATTTTGACGAAAACGAAAAATAGTATAAAATATTCATATTAAACTACGGAGAAACGATATG
>JBJFAO010000271.1:0-4967 GCA_051887955.1 Christensenellales bacterium | reverse complement strand
CTATAATAAATACAGAATAAAAAAATGGAGAGTAAAAAATGCCCGATAATATGATCGAATATGATTATCTGATTGTAGGGAGCGGACTTTTCGGAGCGACGTTCGCGTATCTTGCTATGCGACAGGGGAAAAAATGTATAGTCGTCGAAAAACGCGACCACATAGGCGGAAACGTGTACACGGAGTCGCGCGAGGGAATAAACGTTCATAAATACGGAGCGCATATTTTTCATACGTCCGATAAAAGAATATGGGATTTTATCAATAGGTTTGCCGAGTTTAACAATTACGTCAACTGTCCCGTGGCAAATTATAAGGGAGAGATATACAATCTTCCTTTCAACATGAATACTTTCAATAAGCTCTGGGGAGTGATTACGCCCGCAGAAGCGAAAGAAAAGATAGATAAGCAGGTAAAAGAAACGAAAATCTCCGAGCCGAAAAATCTCGAAGAGCAGGCTTTGAAGCTGGTGGGCAGGGACGTTTACGAAAAGCTCGTAAAGGGCTACACCGAAAAGCAATGGGGCAGAAAGTGCGCCGATTTGCCGTCGTTTATCATTAAACGTCTGCCGTTGAGATTTTGTTACGACAACAACTATTTTAACGATCCGTATCAGGGTATTCCTATAGGAGGATATACGCAGATAATCGAAAAAATGCTCGAAGGAGCGGATATTCTAACGGGCACGGACTATTTCGATTTTGTTAAAGACAATCCTTCCGTTGCGAAAAAAACCGTGTTTACGGGCGCCATAGACGAGTTTTTCGGATACCGTTACGGCGTTTTACAATACAGAACCGTCAGTTTCGAGGAAAAGCTGCTGGACTCGGAAAATTTTCAAGGCGTGGCGGTTATGAACTTTACCGACGCCGAAACGCCGTATACGAGGATAATCGAGCATAAGCATTTCGAATACGGCAAGCAACCGAAGACGGTGATTAGCTACGAATACCCGACGGAGTGGCGCAAGGGGATAGAACGTTATTATCCGGTCAACGACAAAGCCAACGAAGAGCTTTATCGTCGCTACGAAAATCTTGCCGCTTCGGTTAAGGACGTTATTTTCGGCGGACGGCTTGGCGAATATAAATATTACGATATGGATAAGGTCATCGCATCCGCAATAGAAACGGCAGCCAAAGAGGGATTATGCACAGCCTGTTTGAAATAACTTTTCCCGTCACGGCAGGGGAGACGGAAGAGCTGTATTACAGAAAAAAGGGAAACGTGAGTCTCGAAAGGGGGCGTCTGCGG
Organism: Christensenellales bacterium; assembly: GCA_051887955.1. Lineage (GTDB taxonomy): Bacteria > Bacillota > Clostridia > Christensenellales > DTU072 > CAG-1782. The sequence continues at coordinate 3,712 of JBJFAO010000271.1, read as the reverse complement.
CTTGCCGACGGGGCGAAGGTTTCTTTCGACGCTTTTTTTAATCTGTTTTCCTATTCGAAATTCGTCAGGTTCGGAGATATAAAGGAGATAATTACTAAGTTTGACTTGACGGGGCGGTTTTCGATAAAGCTGTTTTTATGCGATACCGACGGCAACGAACGCCTTATCGAGGAAAAAACGGTCTCCGATAAGGCGGAGCTTTTTACCGATATTTCCTCTCTCGGCGGAGAAGGCTTTTTTTATGCGGAGCTTACCGCCATCGGAGAAGGAACGATAAACAAGGGCTGTTATTATACGAAAGAACAAGGTAAAAATTTGAAAATATGCATAGCGATATGCACCTATCGCAGGGAAGAATTCGCCGTAAACAACGTAAAAAAACTCAACGCGTATTTTACCGGCGACGAGTTTTTGCGAGATAAGTTTTCAGTCGTTCTGATAGACAACGGCAATACGGTGGGAGAGACGGAGGGATGCAGAGTCGTCCCCAACAAGAATCTCGGCGGAAGCGGAGGCTTTACGCGAGGGCTCATGGAAGCGGCGAAGGGTGATTTTACGCACGTTTTGCTTATGGACGACGACGTTGATTTCGATTGTAAAATTTTCCGCAAGCTTTATTCGATATTGTCGTTTGCCAAAGACGACGAATTGAGCGTAGGGGGCGGAATGCTCGTTCTGAACGAGCCGTACCTTCAATACGAGTGCGGAGCGGTATGGAAAGGGCGCAGACTTTTCGCCAACAACGCCAACCTCGATATGAGAGATAAAAAATCTCTCGCTACGTCGGAAAAAGAGCTTCCCGTGGATTATAACGCGTGGTGGTTTATGTGCATGCCCGTCTCGTTCGTTGAAAAATACGGTCTTCCGTTTCCGTTTTTTATAAAAGGTGACGATATAGAATACGGGTTGCGGTGTTGCGGAAGCATAGCGGTAATGAACGGGCTGGCGGTGTGGCACGAGAGCTTTGACAAAAAGTACGGTCCGACTCTCGAATACTACGTAAAAAGAAACGAAGCCGTAATAAACGCCGTGTACAGACCTTCTTTCGGCGCGAAGGGAGAAATAAAAAAATTGGTTCTGGCGGTGGGCAACAGGCTCGCTTATCAGAGATATTACGAGGTCGAGCTCATCTTTCGCGCCTACAAAGATTTTTTGAAAGGACCGGATTTTTTTGCATGCGACGGAGAAATCCTTAACGCCGAATTGCGTTCGGGCGCGCCCGTTTTTATAAGCGGAGAAAAACTTAGGGCCGAGGGGTACGATACGAGCGCAATTTTTGAAGCGCAAAAGTCGAAAGGCAGTTTTTTGCGTTGCGTAATTACTCTCAACGGTTATCTTTTGCCCGATTGTTGTTACGGAGAGAAAAATACGAGAATCGTGAATATGTTTACGAAACGTCCCTCCGATTTTTATAAATCGAAGCGCACTTTGCAATACGATCCCGTAACGGACAGGGGATTTTTTAGCGTTCTGGACAGAAAAGCGCTGTTTAAGGCGGGATTTAATTTAATCGGACTTTCGATAAGACTTCTCTTTTCGTATCGTAAGCTAAGGCGAGAATACGTAAAAAAACTGCCGTCCGTTTGTTCGGAGAGGGCTTGGCTTGAAAGACTGGGTATCGAGCGATAAATTGTTTTTGGCTATCGGGCAGAATTTTCGTTGCAGTCGGCAATATATCGTTTAGTCACCGTTTCCACGTCGCCCGTTGCGAAAATTTCGCCGTTTTTTAGATAGATTCCCTTATGGCAAAGCTTGTTCACCTGAGCCATATTGTGGGACACGAGGACAAACGTAGTGCCCGTTTTTTGTAGAGATTCGATTTTTTCGGCGCATTTTTTTTGGAACGGCAGGTCGCCTACGGCAAGTATTTCGTCGATTAGCAGCACGTCGGGATTTACGTCGACGGCTATTGAAAAACCCAGACGGGCAAGCATACCCGAAGAATAGTTTTTCAAAGGCACGTTCATAAATTTTTCCAATTCCGAAAAGGCGACGATACTGTCGTATTTTTTTTGCATTTCGCGGTGCGAAAAACCGAGCATAGCACCGTTTAAGAAGATATTTTCTTTCCCCGTCGCGTTCAGGTCGAAGCCGGCGCCGAGCTTAAGAAGCGGAACGAGATTTCCCCGAGTCCTTACGTATCCGCTCGTAGGCTCTATTATTCCGCTGAGTATGCGCAAAAGCGTGCTTTTGCCTGCGCCGTTACGCCCGATGATAGCAAGGCTCTCTCCGCGGTTTACCGTAAAATTTATATTTTTCAGCACGTCGAAATCGGTGTAACGGATGCGCCCTTTGACCATCTTTATGAAGTATTCTTTTACGTTGTCGATTTTTTCCGTGGGCAAACGGAATCGCATACATACGTTATGCGCGTCTATCAATACGTTTTCGTCGGTGTCAAATTCGTTCGGTACAATGTTTTGCATGGCTTATATATATAAAATGAATTTTTTTCGCGCAAGGTTGAATATCGTCGCGCCTATCGCAAGCGCCCCTATTCCGACTCCGTAGCAAATAAGATGCGCCGTAAAAGACGGTACGACTCCGAGCAGGAGCTGTCTGAAATAGGTAAGATAATGGTACATCGGATTTATAATCAGCACTTTTCTGACGGTGGGAGAAAGTACGTTGACCGAATAGAATATAGGAGTCATGTATGTCCACAGAGTGAGAAAAATCGAATAAATATGCTTTATGTCGCGGAAGCGCACGTATATCGTGGCAAGGATAAACGAAATCCCTAAAGTAAACATGAATATCGACGGCAGCCACGGAAAAACTATCATGAGCATAGTCCAATGGAAGCTCACGCCGGCAGGTATTCTTATGAGCATGACAATAATAAGCGCAACGAGAGAAAATCCGAAATTTACAAGACTCGATAAGTTTTGCGAAAGAGGAAATACGTTGTAATTTATCCTCGTCTTTGTCAAAAGGTCGTAATTGTCTACAATGCAGGAGAGGGAATTGTTGGACGCCATACGCAGAAGCCCGAAAACGATATTACCCGAAAGGATATATACCGGATAATCGAGGTCGATACCTTTCCTGCCGAATATGGCGGAGAAAACGAACGCCAGCACGAGCATATTAAGAAGCGGACTCAAAACCGTCCACAGTATTCCGAGAACAGAACGCCGATATTGATTTTTGACGTTCTTTTTTACCATGGAGCCAAGCGTTACCAGCGTTTTTTTGACGTGCAACGCGTTGGCTTTTACGTTCGTTGTATGCTTCCGACTATTTTTCATAAAATAATATTATCACCGATACGTACAAATGTCAAACGTAGCAAGTCGCCGTCGACCGCATATTTATACAAATGTAAAAAACGCTTGCTTTATAGGTCAAATGTGCTATAATTAATAATATTATGAGGGATATACTAAGTTCAATAATAAAATGGTTTTTCGATAAGCTAATCGCTATATTGGGAATATTGTTTTTATTTTTCCCTTTTTTGATAACAATAGCGGCGATAAAAATCGATTCTCCCGGGGTGGCTGTTTTCAAACAGGCGAGAGTGGGCAAAAATATGAAGGTATTCTACGTCTACAAATTCCGCACTCTTCGCTCCGTCGACGTTCCTTTCGACGTCAACAATCCCGTTATACCGTACGACAGCAAACAAGTCACGCGCGTAGGCAGATTCCTTCGCAGATATAAAGTAGATGAATTTTTAGAACTCCTTAACGTGCTTAAGGGCGATATG
>JBJFAO010000270.1:0-4986 GCA_051887955.1 Christensenellales bacterium | reverse complement strand
CAAATTCAGCCTTATAAATGAAAGAACCCTTTTCCTCCAGACCGCTGCAGCTTTCAAAGGAGGCAAAATGATTTTTAAGGACGCATTGAAAAAAGCGTTGGAAATTATAGGAGACGAGGATATAGACCTCGATACGACTGAAGCTCCGACGGGAAAGCTGAAAAAGCTTATCTCCTGCGGGAATATGATTTACGGCGAATTGACGGAAGAATACGTATTTTTGCGCCGTTCTGAAGAGATAACGGTAACGGACGGCAAAATAAATCTCGACGATTTGTCCAAACCGTTGAAAGAGGTGGTGAGGATAAAATACGGGGAAAGAAACCTTCCGTACAGGCTCTTTCCGGGATATATCCGTTTGGGCGGATTGAACGGCGTGAAATGCACCGTCGTTTATACGTATCATGCCGAAGAGCTCGCTTTGACGGACGAGATGGTTTTACCGACTTCATTTACCGCAGGGGCGATAGCCACGGGGATAGCCAGCGAATATTTCTATCGTTCGGGACTTATCGACGAGGCGTTGTTTTACAAAAATCGCTACGATAACACCGTTCTCAACCTGACTAAAAAACGCAATCCGGCGGTAGTTTGCTACAGGAGATTTATATGAGGAGTTATTTCAGGAAGGATTTAGTCCCGCGATATAAAAGCTTTACTTATCCTATAAAGTCGTTTTCCGATTTCGACGCCGGTAGCAACGAGGATAATCTGCCCCTTTCTCACGGCGTATACGGCTACAACGTAAGGATTAAGGACGGCAAACTTCGCCAGGGGCTGGGGATAGATTACGTAAAAATTTACGGTTCGTATTTCCCCACCACGGTTTCGCTGGGGTATTTGCTTGTGGACGGAGCCGTTTACAGAAGATACGATTACGTAAACAATAAGCGAGACGATATGTTTATCGCGCAGCTTAGCAACGGAAAAATATATTATATGCGCTTTTCCGATTGGCAGTACGTATATTCCGGAATTCAGATTACGCCGGAAAAAGTCACGTTTCTCAATTATCACGACGCAGGCAAAGATCTGTTTTTAATTATGACGAAATTCGAGAAGTCGTATATGTTCGACGGAAGCGTTTTCAGCGAAATAACCGCTCCGCCGTCGGCGTGGGCGTGCGTGCACGGGACGAGAGTGTTTTCGGTAAACGGAGCCAATCACAGACTGTCTTACAGCAAGGCTCTCGCTCCCGAGGTGTGGACGGTCGCGGACGGAGAGGGAGGATACGTCAATTTCCCCGACGAAGGCGGCGCGCTTACGGGAGTAATCAGCTGGAAAAACTGCATTTACGTGTTCCGCGAATACGCCGTTCATAAAATAACCGCATACGTGGACGACAAGGATTTCGTCGTGAGCAAGGTGTTCGACGCGGGCAGCTATATTTATATGGAAAGCGTCGCTGTTTGTAACGGAGAGATAGTTTTTCTTACCGACGACGGCTTTTATTCCTTCGACGGTTATACCGCAAAAAAAGTAATGAAAGAGCTTTTTCCGTTAATAAAGACAAAATCGGTGTGTCGCGGCGCGTATTTCGGAAACAAGTATCACATTTCCGCGGATCTCGTATCGGACGACGAAATCGTCGGCGACGAAAAGGACGGCAGGACGGAACGCAACGGCATAATAAGCCACGATCTCGTTACGGGAGAAACCAACATATTCAGGGGAGCGGACGTGAGAAGGTTCGTTAATCTCAATTTGGATAAGAAAAACGAATTGCTGTTTATTTTCAACGGCAACAGAAGAGGCTTCAACGTCGGCGCGTTCAGCGATACGGGCAGGCTTTTTGAGAGTCCTCTCGGAAAACTGTGGAGAAGCCCCTATACCGATTTGGGAAGCATCGAAAGCGTTAAGGTAATGAAAAGGATTTTCATAAGGACGAAAGAGGATATAAAGCTGACGCTTAAACTGGATAAAAAATATCCGATAGATCTCGTCGGCGGCGAGCAGGCGAAGATGATTCCCGTCAACAAACGAGCCGAAAGGGTAGGAATGGAAATATCGACCGATTCCGACTTTATGGACGTGAACGGAATATTGATGGAATTTGACTTTATAAGGAGATTGCCGGATGAATGAACTGTACGATAAAATCGAAGAACTGAACCTCAGACTGATAAAGCTTACCGCTATGGTAAAGTCGCTTTTGGAAAAGGAGGGCGCATAATGAACGACACCTTAAAGCTCGTGACGGACGCGTTGAAGCGCGTAACCGGGCAAAAGAACACCGAAACGCTTTCGGAAAAACTCAATAAAAGCGGAATATACCGCAACGACGAGACGGAAATAAAAGTAAAAGACGCCGCGCCCGTATACAAAGAATACGATTTACGAAGCGACGCGACGTTGCGAGAAGAGGCTAAAAATTACGCCGAAGGGATGTACGCGAGCAAAACGGGCAACGTGAACGCCGGCGCGGATAAAAAAATTAACGACCTGAACGTCGAGCTTTTGAAAGCGGACGCGGATAAGAAGGCTAAAGAACAGAATCTTGTAGGCGATTATCTTACCGAGCTAACGGACCTGACGGACAGAGCTTACAAAAACGGCATGATAAATTCCAGCGCGTACAACGACGTCATTGCTTCGGCGGAAAAGTATTATCTGAACAATCTCGATATTCTCGATCAAGAATTCGCGATAAAGGAGTCGGGTATAAAAAGAGAAATCGAGATAATCGACGAGCAACGCAAGTCCGCTCTTTTGGAGTACGACTTAAAAAAAGCGGTAGAATACGAAAAGCGTCTTTCCGAGCTCCGTCGCGAGCAGTCGGAAAACAACGCGAAAATCAGTCAATACAACGCGCGTCTTCGCGAGCTGGAAAAAAATTATGAGGAAAACAAAAAACGTACCCTCGAAGAATGGCGTCGAGCCGTCTCGGAGGGGAAAATTTAGGAGGTCATTATGTGGGAAAAAATCATAGCCACCGCAGCGGAATCGGGTATCTGGGCAGTATTGTTCGTAGTCCTGTTCTTTATTCAGATAAAGGACAGTAAAACGAGAGAAGGCAATTACCAGTCTACGATAGACGCTCTTGCCGAAAAGCTGAAAATGATTGCCGACATAAAATACGACATCGAAGACATAAAAAACGCCTTCGTATCCCGCGCCGAATTGAGTTCTCACGGGAAGGAGGACAATAAAGAATAATTTTTTTAAGGCGCATATTAGGATGCGCCTTTTCCGAAATCCGTTGACTGTTTTTTTCAGGTCGGCTATAATTTAGTCGGCGGTATTTTACGTTTGATATCTATAAGGCGGGTAAAAATGATTTTTCGCACGATAGAAAGCACGGGTTCGACGAACGAAGAGCTTAAAAAAACCTTTCGGGAAGACCGGGAAGAGTGGACTACCCTTTTTTCCTTTACGCAAACGCAAGGAAAAGGCAGCAAGGGCAGGGAGTTCGTTTCTCCCTACGGCGGAGCGTATTTCAGTTTCGTTTTTTTTCCGGATAAGGATACGTTGCCTTTAGTCACGCCTCTCGCCGCCGAAGCGACGAGGGAAATAATATACGAAAGATACGGTTGCGACTGCAAAATAAAGTGGGTAAACGACCTATATTATAACGGCAAAAAGGTGTGCGGAATTCTCACCGAAAGCAAAACTGAAGGGGAAAAAACCGTTACGATAGTCGGAATAGGCGTAAACTTATTCAAATCTCCGTCGGGATATGGCAAATACGCCGATAAAGCCGGATTTATATTGGATTCCGAAGTCGACAGAGAAGAATCGGTTTCGTTTGCCGCTTCCGTCGTAAACAGAGTGAGAGAGCTCTCAAAAAACGCCGATTTTATGGATAACTACATAAAAAATTCTCTTTTGACGGGCAAAGAAGTATACTATACAGACGCCGGAATAACCTCCGTGGCAAAGGTAATCGGCGTCAATTCCGACGGCAGTATCGAGCTGTCCTTCGATTCCGGGAAGAAGAAGGTATTTTCGGGTGAAATCATAATGAAAGAATAATTTTTTATATAAAAAGTCAGACCGTGACGAGTTCTGCGGCAAGTTTCGCGTTTGTGGCGTAATAGCTTTGCAGAGTTCCTATATCCGACCAGTACGAATAATCGACGCAGGCGTATATTTTGCCTACGAGCCTCGGGATGAGCTGCTTTCCGAAATCGTAAAATCCGTCGGGAATATATTTTAACGTTTCTTTTTTTATCACGTAGATTCCCGTATTTATAAGCCCCGGCTTAACCGTTTCGGGTTTTTCCACAAAAGAAACGACTCGGTGGCTTATGTCGGTTTCGAGAACGCCCAGTCCGACGGGATTGGCGTGGGGCTGAGCCACTATCGTAAACGGACTGTTCAGAGCGTAATGAAATTGTATGGCTTTCGTCAAATCTATTTCGGTATAGCAGTCTCCGCTTATTACCAAAAAATCGTCGTCGACAAAATTTCGGGTGCTTTTCACGCTGCCTGCGGTACCCAAAGGCGTATTTTCGTAAAAGTAAGTCAGTTTCATTCCGAAACGGCTTCCGTCTCCGAAATAATCGGTTATTTTTTCGGGAAGATATCCCAACGTCAGCCCGGCTTCCGTTATTCCGTGTTTTTTCAACAGCTCGAGCACGTATTCCAATACCGGCTTGTCGATTAGTTTTATCATAGGCTTCGGTTCGTTTTTTGTCAAAGGCAAAAGCCTCGTTCCGTATCCTCCCGCCATTATTACAGCTTTCATATTCCACCTCCGGAACGGTATTTTTTCCGCTCGCTTGTTTTTTATACCGCCTATTCGGAGGCGGAAAAGGGTTTATTCCGTCATAAAAAGTCTTTTATCGTAAAAACTCTTGTTAAAAAGCATAATTTAATGTAAAATATAAATTTGGAAATAATTACCGTTCCGCAAGTATCTTCGGAGCGGTCGATATACAGAGGTGAATTTTGGCAAAAAGAGTAAAAATAGGTTTTTTGGGGGGAGTCGGCGAGATAGGGAAGAATATGACTTTCTTCGAATACGGCGACGATATTATCGTCGTG
>JBJFAO010000269.1:0-4999 GCA_051887955.1 Christensenellales bacterium | reverse complement strand
CGCATTCGGGATAATTGCCGCATCCGTAGAAAATTTTGCCGTTTTTAGTATGTTTTTTTACTATATCCCCTCCGCAACGCGGACATTTACCGACGGATTCGACGAAGTTCTTTATGTTTTTGCATTTAGGATAATTCGGGCATGCCAAGAACTTGCCGAACCTGCCCGTTCTGACCACCATATTAGCTCCGCACTTGTCGCAGACGACGTCCGTGACTTCTTCTTCAAGTTTTACCTTTTTCTCTCCCGAATAAGCCTTAGCGAGGCTTTTTTCAAAGGGAGGATAAAAATCGGAAATGATTTTCTGCCACTTAGTGCCGTTTACAACGGCGTCGAGGTCGTCTTCCATCGAAGCGGTAAACTTTACGTCCACGATATCGGCGAAATTCTTTTCCATAAACTCAACCACAGTTTCTCCCAGCTGCGTGGGCACAAGCTGTTTGCCGTCCTTAGAGGTATACTCTCTCTTCGCAAGAGTGCTGACGACGGAAGCGTACGTCGCGGGACGTCCTATGCCGTTTTCTTCCATCGCCTTTATAAAAGTGGAATCGGTATACCGCGGAGGAGCTTTCGTAAACTTTTGTTCCTCCTTTACCTCCTTCAGAGCGAGAGCCTCTCCCTCCTCTAAGTTCGGAAGCTTGTCGTTTCCCTCTTCCTCCTCGTCCTTGTCGTTTTCGTACGCTACGGTATATCCCTTGAATATAACCGCCTTGCCCGAAATTTTGAAGCCGTATTGCCCCTCTTCCGCGTCGGCGGATATGCGTACGTTGAGAGTGTTATAAACCGCTTCCGCCATCTGGCTTGCCAAAAATCTGTCGTAAATGAGCTTATAAAGGCGGTATTGATTGCGGTTGAGTTTGGTTTTCAGGCTTTCGGGAGTACGAGTAAGGGTTATCGGCCTTATCGCTTCGTGCGCATCCTGAACGTTTGCTCCTTTCGCCGTATATACGTTGGGCTTTTTCGGAGCGTATTCCGCGCCGAAGGTTTCTTTAATGAATTCCAACGCGCTATCCTGCGCTTCGGGAGAAACTCTTACCGAGTCGGTACGGATATAAGTAACCAAAGCGGTATGTCCCTCTCCTTCCAATTCGATGCCTTCGTAAAGCTGTTGAGCTATTTTCATAACTTCCGGCGCGGTGATGGAAAGTCTTGACGCGCCGTCCTGTTGCAGCGTGCTCGTGGTAAAGGGCGCGCCCGGCTTGGACTTGCTTACTCCCCTCTTTACCGTATCCACCTTGTAAACGGCTCTTTTCAAAGCTTCCGTTATTTTCCCCGACTGTTCGCCGCTCGTTATCTTGATTTTTTTACCGTTGAAGTCGGCGAGCGTCGATTTCATTGCGGTAGACTTGCCTTGCTTTAACAAAAACGCATATATATTCCAGTATTCCTCGGGCTTGAAAGCTCTTATCTCACGCTCTCTGTCCACGATCATTTTCAAAGCGGCGCTCTGTACTCTTCCGCCGGAAAGTCCCTGCTTTATCTTTTTGTTGAGAATGGGACTTATCTTATAACCCACGAGTCTGTCCAATACCCTCCTCGCCTGCTGCGCGTTGACAAGATTCATATTTATCTCTCTCGGAGATTTCAAAGCGGAGCTTACCGCTCTGGAGCTTATTTCGTTGAATTCTATTCTGTTTTCGCCCTTCGGCAATTCCAGAACGTTGGACAAATGCCAGCTTATCGCTTCTCCCTCTCTGTCCGGGTCGGTCGCAAGATAAACTGCGTCGCTTTCCTTGACTGCCTGTTTGAGGCGTTTGATTAAATCTTTCTTTTCCTTTACCTGAACGTATTCGGGTTGAAAATCATGCTCTATATCTATCCCGAGACTTTTTTCGGGGAGGTCGCAAACGTGTCCGCCGCTGGCAAGGACGCGAAAGTCTTTTCCTAAATATTTTTGAATTGTTTTTGCCTTTGTAGGCGATTCAACGATAACTAATTTCATTACACACTCCAAAAATTATGTTTTGTTTTATTTATGAGTCCCGCCGTTTCCATCCTTACGAGAAGAGAATTGAGCTGAGATATGCTCAAATCCACCACGTCGAGTAATTCCTCCACGTGCATTTCTCCCGACGATTTCAACGCTTCGAGAATAGCTTCCTGATTAAAGTCCAGCTGCATAACCGACGGCACCACGATTTCCTGTTTGGTCATCCCCAATTCTTCGTAAATATCGTTTACGTCGGTAACCGCCCTCGACTGACATTCCCTTATGCTTTTGTTCACTCCGCCGCTTGCCGAGCTGTATATGCTGCCCGGTACGCAAAAAACGTCCTTGCCCTGCGCAATCGCGCTGTTTATGGTAAGCATGGTTCCGCTTTTCAGACCTGCCTCCGTCACGAGCACGCTTTTCGACAATCCGCTTATTATTCTGTTGCGCGCGGGGAAATTGTAGCTGCTCGCTCCCACTCCCGGTTCGTATTCGCTTACGGCAAGCCCGTAGCTTATTATATCACGGTAAAGAGACAAATTTTCGGGTGGATATACAATATCCACTCCGCACCCCAGAACAGCCACCGTTTTTCCTCCCGCCTTCAACGCCGTCCTGTGCGCGCAGGAATCTATCCCTCGCGCCATTCCGCTTACTATAACGAACCTGTCCGACAGGGACGAAACGAACTCTTCCGTAGCCCTTATGCCGTATCTTGTCGGAAAACGCGTTCCTACTACGGCGAACGACGGTCTGTTCAGTAAAGAAACGTCTCCTTTACAGAAAAGGGCGAGCGGCATATCCGGATAAGGTCTCAACGATTCGGGATAATCGGCATCCAGTACGGTAACGTATTTTATCTCCTTTTCCGTCAGCGTTTTTTCCACCGACTGAAAATCGGTATTTTCAATCGCGTTTTTTATCTCCGCGTACTCATGCGAAGACAGGTTGCGTAAAGAAGCGAGAAAATTCCCCGCCGACGACAAATCGGCGTAATCGAGAATTTTTCTCCCCTTTACCGTGCCTATGCCCTGCGCTTTCGAGAGAGCGTAGATTATTTTTTGTCCGAACGTAAATTTCAAAATACCGTAAGCTCCTTTTTGTCGACGGTTTTGTATTGTATCGCCTCCGCCAAATCGTCGTACGTTATTCTGTCTCCGCCCGAAAGATCGGCTATAGTACGCGCCGTCTTCAATATCCTCGTAGTCGCTCTCGGACTGAGGTTGTGTTTAGAAAAAACTCTTCCGAGCATCGTTTCGCTTTCATCGTCCAGAACGCAGAATTTTTTTATAAGAGAATTATTCATTTGCGCATTCGTATAAATACCGTAATCGGCAAAACGCTTACGTTGTATTTCTCTTGCTCTCTCCACTCTTTCTCTTACAGTCGCGCTCGATTCGGGCGTCCTGCGCGAACGGAATTCTCCGTATTCGACGTTGTCCACCGTCACGTAGATGTCTATTCTGTCCAAAAGCGGTCCGCTTATTTTGGAAACGTAGTTCAGTATTTCTCTCGGAGTACAGGTGCATTTTTTTACGCTGCTTCCGTAATATCCGCAAGGACAAGGGTTCATGCTTGCAATGAGCATAAAATCCGCCGGATATTCCACGGTGCGGTTTATTCGGGAAACCGTAATAACTCCGTCTTCGAGAGGCTGCCGAAGCGCTTCGAGAGTCTTTCTCGGATATTCCGGCATTTCATCCAAAAACAACACTCCGTTATGAGCAAGACTCACTTCTCCCGGATTGGCGTTTCTTCCTCCTCCCGTTATGCTCGGAAGACTCGCCGTGTGATGAGGGCTTCGGAACGGTCTTCTCGATATTATGCCTTCCTCTTCGTTAATAAGTCCGCTTACGGAATGGATTTTCGTCACCTCTATAGCTTCTTCGAAGGTCATTGCGGGCATTATCCCTGTGACGCATTTTGCAAGCATCGTTTTGCCCGTTCCGGGAGAACCGCACATAAGCATATTATGAGCGCCGCTCACGGCTATTTCCAAAGCTCTTTTTGCCATACTTTGTCCTTTTATGTCAGCCATATCCACTTCGCAGACAAAGTCGGAAACGTTATCGAATTCTGCCTTTTGCACAGGCTTAATATCCATACCTATCAGGAGGTTTACCACGTCCGTCAGGCTCCTGAGGGCGTATACCTCGGCGTCCGCCACGAAAGAGGCTTCCTTCGCGTTGCCGTAAGGAATGACGAATTTTTTCAATCCCGACTGCAACGCCGAAATTATTATGGGCATAACGCCGTTAATTTTTCGCAGAGCGCCGTCAAGCCCGAGCTCTCCTAAAAAAACGTATTCTCCGCACCGTTTGTAAGGGACGCTTCCGGTACTGGTAAGGTATCCCACCGCTATAGCGAGATCGAGAGCGGAGCCGTCCTTCTTTACGTCGGCGGGCGCGAGATTTATTACCGTGTGATACGAGCCGAAATCGAATCCGCTGTTTTTTATAGCCGAACGCATTCTTTCCTTCGCTTCTTTCACCGCTCCTGCGGCAAGTCCCACCATATCGAGAGAGGGCAAGCCTTTTTGAGCGCACACCTCCACGTCTACCGGATAACCGCTTATGCCGTCCAGAGCAAAACTTTTTATCGTAGTAAACATTATCCCGCTCTCCTTTTGAAAACTAAAATAACCGTTATTATCCCCACCGCGGCAAGCAACGCCCCTCCGCCTACCGTGGCAACGAAAGCGACGAGACTTATCTTGTGTCCGAAAACGCTTATGCTCCGCTTACCGTTTTCCGAGTCGGTCCCCGCGGGTTTAGACTTACCGCTTATAGCAAGACTCAACGAACCGCTCTTTTTCAACGTAAATTCTATTTTGTTGTTTATACATTCCGCGTCGATTTTTTCACCGGTGTCGCAATCGAACAAAGCGTAGCTTCTCTCGTAAAAACCTACGGGCATATTAAGGCTTATTTTTACCCCGTTTCGCAACGATTCGACCTCTTCGCCTTTGTAATAAATTTTTATGGAAAAATTCTCGCAGAATCCGCTTCCGAAACCGCTCTTCGACAATAACGCCGTATCGTTCCCGACGTAATTAAACGTCAGCTTTAT
>JBJFAO010000268.1:0-4999 GCA_051887955.1 Christensenellales bacterium | reverse complement strand
AGGAACAACAAAAATTGCGCGTTGTCGTAAGGCGTTTCGCCCGGCTCCAGAAGGTTTATGCCCGTATCCGTAGATATCGACCAGTTGTTGTGTTTGCCGCTGCCGTTGACGCCTGCGAACGGTTTTTCGTGCAAAAGGCATACCATACCGTGGCGTTTGGCAACCTTTTGCATTATTTCCATAGTAAGCTGGTTGTGATCGGTGGCTATGTTGGTCGTGGTGAATATGGGGGCGAGCTCGTGCTGAGCGGGGGCGACCTCGTTGTGCTCCGTTTTTGCGAGTATGCCGAGCTTCCACAGCTCGTCGTTGAGGTCTTTCATAAATTCCTGCACCTTCGGCTTAATGGCGCCGAAATAGTGATCTTCCATTTCCTGACCTTTGGGGGGACGGGCACCGAAGAGAGTGCGCCCGGTAAAAATCAGGTCCTTGCGCTTGTCGAAAAGCTCTTTGGGAACAAGAAAATATTCCTGTTCGGGACCTACGGTGGTTCTTACCGCGGTTGCCGTATCGTTGCCGAAAAGTCTTATTATTCTGAGGGCTTCTTTGTTAATAGCTTCCATAGAACGGAGCAGAGGGGTTTTTTTGTCGAGAGCCTCTCCGCCGTAGGAACAGAACGCCGTAGGTATGCACAGGACGCCGTCTTTTATAAACGCGAACGAGGTGGGATCCCATGCCGTATACCCTCTCGCCTCGAAGGTGGCGCGCAGACCGCCCGACGGAAAGCTCGAAGCGTCGGGCTCGCCGCGAACGAGCTCTTTGCCGGAAAACTCCATAATGACGGAGCCTTCTTTATCGGGGGAGATAAAGCTGTCGTGTTTTTCGGCGGTCACGCCCGTCATCGGCTGGAACCAATGAGTAAAGTGCGTCGCGCCGTTCTCGACCGCCCAATCCTTCATTGCGTTGGCGATTACGTTGGCGGTATCTATATCGAGGCGTTTGCCTTCGTCGAGCGCCTTGCGGAACTCTTTATAGGTTTCCTTTGGCAGGCGGTCTTTCATTACCGCGTCGTTAAACACGGACTGTCCGAAGATGCTTTTTACGGTTTTCATAATAAAATCTCCTTATTTTCGTATAAAAAAAGGCAAAGACGTCAAAGAATTTTCGTTCCTTGACGTCTTTGCCAATTCGTTTTATGTTCCGATTATAAACCCGCAAAATCGGCTTGTCAACGATTTGAAACAGAAAAAACGAAATTTTTTTCGACGAAAAAACGATTGACAGAGGAAATTTTACGATGATATAATAACACTATAAATATAGGGCAAAGGAGTCCGTTACACAAAAAAGTGTAGGCTCTTTGCCCTTTTTTTGTGCGACGGGAAGAGTATCATGAAAAGAGAAGGCGAAATAAGAATCCCGTCGGGTTGCGCGATAGCCGGCATAATCAACAAGTCGGGCAAACCCGTCAACGGCAAGGTGATAGTGGACGCTATGACCACCATGCACGAACGTTCCAACGGTCTCGGCGGAGGCTTTGCCGGTTACGGCATATATCCGCAGTACAAGGAGCTGTACGCACTGCACATTTTTTACAAAGGTCTCGCTTCGCGCGAGGAATGCGAAAAGTTTCTCGACGCGAATTTCGAGATAGTCAATCTTTCAAAAATTCCCGTTAAAAAGACGCCGAAAATCACCGACGAGCCTTTAATATGGAGATATTTCGTGTCTCCCAATCCCAACAAATTGCGCGACAGTCATCTCGACGAAAAGGAGTACGTATCGCGCGCGGTTATCCACGTCAACGCGGCGGTGGACGGCGCGTACGTATTTTCCAGCGGAAAAAACATGGGCGTGTTCAAGGCTGTGGGCTTTCCCGAGGACGTGGGAGAATTTTATCGGCTGGACGAGTACGAAGGGTATTCGTGGACGGCGCACGGGAGATATCCGACGAATACGCCCGGATGGTGGGGCGGAGCACACCCGTTTTCGATGCTCGATTATTCCGTCGTGCACAACGGCGAAATTTCCTCTTACGACGCCAACAAGAGATACATAGAAATGTTCGGGTATAAATGCAATTTGCTTACCGACACGGAGGTTATTACTTACATAATCGATTTTCTCATAAGGAAAAAAGGTCTCACGCTGGAAGAAACGGCGTCCGTAATCGCCGCTCCTTTCTGGTCGGAGATAGAAAGAGAGGAGGAAAAAAAGCGCGCCGAGCTTACCTATTTGCGAAAGACGTTTCCCTCTCTTCTTATCACGGGACCGTTTTCGATAATACTCGGATTTAACGGCGGGATAATGGCTCTTAACGACAGATTAAAGCTCCGTTCTATGGTGGTGGGAGAAAAGGACGATTTCGTTTATATAGCGAGCGAAGAATGCGCGATAAGAAAAATGCAGCCGGACGTAGAGAGAGTTTGGGCGCCCAAAGGCGGCGAACCGGTTATCGTAAGACTTGACGAGGTGAAAAAATGAACAATTACGTATATGCCGATTACGAAGTGGAGAGAAACGATTTCAGATGTACCCGTTGCGGCGCGTGCATAAAGCAATGCGCCAACGGAGTTCACCGTTTTGCGGAAACGGAAAAGGGCAGAATAGTCGTGGCGGACGAAACGCGATGCGTTAATTGTCATCGTTGCGTCAGCTTCTGTCCGACCAGAGCTATAAAAATAGTAAAGTCCGACCTCGCGTTCAAAAAGAGCGACAACTGGAAGGAGTCCTACGTCAAGGAGATATACAAGCAGGCGGATACGGGCGGAGTGTTGCTTTCGTCCATGGGGAATCCGGGAGATTATCCCGTCTATTTCGACAAGCTTTTAATCAACGCCTCGCAGGTGACCAATCCCCCCATAGATCCTTTACGCGAGCCGATGGAAACGCGCGTAGCAATAGGAAAGAGGGAAGGAAAAACGGAAAGGGACGAAAACGGCAGGTTAAAAACGAAATTAAGCCCCATGCTCGACCTTTCAATGCCTATTATGTTCTCCGCTATGAGTTACGGCTCCATAAGCAAAAACGCCCACGAAAGTCTCGCCTCCGCGGCGGAAAAGCTCGGAATTTTTTACAATACGGGCGAGGGCGGTTTGCACCCCGATTTCTATAAGTACGGGAAAAACACCATCGTGCAGGTAGCTTCGGGGCGTTTCGGCGTTTATAAAGACTATCTCGAAGCGGGAGCCGCGATAGAAATCAAGATGGGGCAGGGCGCGAAACCGGGGATAGGCGGACATCTGCCCGGCGCGAAAATAACCGCCGACGTGTCCAGGACGAGAATGATTCCCGAGGGGAGCGACGCCATTTCTCCCGCTCCGCACCACGATATTTATTCGATAGAAGATTTGAGGCAGCTCGTGTATTCGTTAAAGGAAGCGACGGAATACAAAAAACCGGTCATAGTAAAGGTGGCGGCGGTGCACAATATCGCTTCCATAGCGAGCGGAATAGCGAGGAGCGGAGCCGACGCGATAGCGATAGACGGTTTTCGCGGCGGAACGGGAGCCGCTCCCACGAGGATAAGGGACAACGTAGGCATTCCCGTAGAGCTTGCTTTGGCGGCGGTCGACTCCCGATTGCGGGAGGAGGGCATAAGAGATACGGTATCCCTTATAGCCGGCGGCTCGATAAGAAGCAGCGGCGACGTGGTTAAGGCAATCGCTCTCGGAGCGGACGCGGTGTATATAGCCACCTCCGCCCTCATAGCTTTAGGCTGTCATCTTTGCAGAAGCTGTCAGAAAGGAAAATGCAACTGGGGGATAGCGACGCAGGTGCCGGAGCTGGTAAAAAGGCTGGATCCGGAAGAGGGCAGCGAAAGACTCGTCAATCTTCTCACCGCCTGGAACAGAGAAATAAAAGAGCTTATGGGCGGCATGGGCATCAATTCGATAGAGGCGTTGAAGGGAAACAGGCTTATGTTGAGAGGAATAGGACTTACCGAAAAGGAGCTGGAAATACTCGGAGTAATGCACGCGGGAGAATAGGGAGGAAAAATGTTTAGCGTAAACGCACAAGATATGGGTTTTGAGGCCCTCAATGAGTTGATAAGAAAAACGGAAAAAGGTATAATAATTAAGGATTGTTCCGGTCAACGGTTTCTCGGCAGCGGAGCTAAGGGTAAAAGGATAGAGATATACGGCACCCCCGGGAACGCTCTCGGAGCATATCTCGACGGCGGAGAAATCATTGTGCACGGAAACGTGCAGGACGCGGTGGGCGATACGATGAACGACGGAAAAATAGTCGTCGAGGGCGGAGCCGGAGACGCGGTCGGATACGCCATGCGCGGAGGAGAAATCTACATAAAAGAAAACGCCGGTTATCGCGTGGGGATACACATGAAAGCCTACGCCGACAAGCTGCCCGTGATGGTGATAGGCGGCACGGCGGGAAGCTTTCTCGGAGAGTATCAGGCGGGAGGCGTCATCGTTGTTCTGAACAAAAACAACGAAAAGAAAGCGGTGGGAGCCCTTTGCGGAACGGGAATGCACGGCGGAAAAATATTTATCCGATGCGACGAGCTCAACGCGGAATTTCCTCCGCAGGTTCACGTGGCGGAATGTAATGAAGAGGATATGAAAGAGATACTGCCGTATCTTAGGGAATACCGCAGACTGTTCGGAACGGAAGTAGTCGGCGGAAAATATTTCGTGCTTACACCCAATTCGAGCAATCCGTACAGACAGCTGTACGTAGAAAACTGAAAAAGGGACGGAGGGAATATGAAATATACGATAAACGACGTTATGGAATACGTCCGCGAAGAGGACGTCAAGTTCATTCGTCTCGCGTTTTGCGACGTCGAAGGGACTATTAAGAACGTATCTATAATGCCGGGAGAGCTCGGCAAAGCTTTTACCGACGGAATAGCCTTCGACGGTTCTGCGATAAAGGGCTTTGAACGGGCGGAAAAGTCGGATCTTCTCCTTTTCCCCGATCCGGACACGCTGACGCTTTTGCCCTGGAGACCTTCTCACGGACGGGTAATAAGGTTGTTTTGCGACATAAAATACGCCGACGGTACGCCGTATGAGCTGGATTCGAGACTGATTCTGAA
>JBJFAO010000267.1:0-5026 GCA_051887955.1 Christensenellales bacterium | reverse complement strand
AAAGGTTGGCAGAGTGGTTCTGGGAGTAACCGAAAAATATCTCAACAGCGTAGGAAAGACGACGCTTACGGCGGAAGATTTCGTCGGTGCGGACACAATATCTCCCTTCGCTTTCTCCGGCAATTCCGTATTGCAATCGGTAACGGTGCCGTCCGATATATACAGGATTTACGACAGGGCTTTTATCGATTGCAAAAAGCTTACCGAAGCGGAAATAAGCGCTTCTACCAACGTCGGTTTTACAGAGATAATCGACGGAGCGGAAGTGGTGAGCAATTCCGTTTTCGACGGTTGCGTCAGATTGGCAAAGCTGACAATAGGGCTCGATGTAAAAATAGAGGAGCTGTTCGGAAATGAACCTGAGACGGGCTTTACTCTTTTCAAAGGCGGGTATCTTCCCGACGCTCTTAAAGAATTGGTTTTGCTTCCCGACGAAATTTCCACAGTGAAAAAAGGCGCGTACAACGGTCTGACGACGGTGGAAAAAATAGTGATTTCCGACGGGATAACCGCAATAGAAGACGGAGCTTTCGTCGATTGCGCCGTTAAAGAAATAGTCATTGCGGACAGCGTCGTTTCTATAGGCTATAACGGCGAGGACTATACCGAAAGCCGTACGAGCTCTACAGAATACGTCGGTACGTTCGGATCTACGTTGCAGAAAGTCGTTTTTACCGAAAATTCTACGCTGAGAGCGATATTCGATAACGCTTTCCGGCATACTCTTCTTGCAGATATAGCTTTACCCGCTTCGTTGGAATATATCGGGAAATACGCCTTCGCGGATAACGGGCGCGAATATATAAACGCCCTTACGTTCGGGGATTCGGGTTCTTCGCTTATTATAGATTCATACGCATTCGAAAACGTAAAATTCAACCCCTCCGACGGTTACGCGGTAAGGTTTCCGTCGGGACTGCGAGAAATAGCCGAGGGCGCGTTCAAAAATTGCGCGGGATTATTCGGAGTAACTATCGGTAACAATCTTTCCTCGTTGGGAGAAGAGGCGTTCGCTTACAGCGGCTTGAAAAGCTTCGATATTCCCGAAAGCGTAGCATATACGGACGGAGAGGGGGAGGTAATCTTCAAAAATCTCCTTTCGGGAACCTCCGTCACCGAGCTTACCCTTCGCAAACCTGTAAAGGTAGCCGAACTGTTTGCGACCGTACCTGCAAGTCTTGCCAAAATTACGGTATACGGAGACGTCGGACAAGAAGCGTTTTTCGGTATGAGCGGTCTCAAAAACGCAATAATAGAAGACGCGATAAACATAGGATCGTACGCCTTTTACGATTGCGAAGGGCTTGCCAGAATAGAATTGCCCGCTACGGTAAAGTCGATAGGCGATTTTGCATTCGCCGAATGCGCGAATTTGACGACGTTTATTATAAAAACCGGTTCCGAACTCAAAAGCATAGGGGAATACGTGTTCAAAAACGACGAAAAGCTTCTTTCCGCCTTTTTACCGGCAACCGTTGAAAACGACGTCTTTACGGGAGTATTTTACGGCTGTAAATCGTTGACGGCAACGAGCGCGCTTCCGTCGACGGTAAAAACGATAGGCGACGAAACGTTTTACGGTTGCAAAAAACTGACTTCCGTTTCCATCCCGGAAGAAGCGGAAAGAATCGGAGCGGAAGCGTTTTTCGGTTGCGTATCTATGGAAATCGACAACGTGAGGTTCGACAGTCTTGTCTCGATAGGGGCGAGAGCGTTTTATAATTGCACTATGATAACGGGAATAAAGGCTCAGAATATTCTTTCGACGGGCGCCGAGGCGTTTTACGGTTGTGCGTCGCTGGAAGAAATTTCCGTTGCCGACGCCTCGATTGCGGCGATAACCGACTCTCCTCTCACCGTATTAACCGTAAATATCTCATCCGCGATAAACGTTTTGCCGACGGGAGTATTCGACGGCGCGACGGCAATACAAAACGTAATGGTCTATTCCGAAAGCGACTATATAAACGATTTGCTTGAAGGAATAGCCTTAGCGATAAGTGAAGATTGTAAGGTGTTTGTCACAAAAAACGGCTATTTGAAAATAAGCGACGAGATAAAAAACGGCGTTTTATCGGGAAAGATTTTCGTCAATCCTACCGACATCGACGCGACGTTCGTTTACGACGAAGAAAAACGTACGGCGAAGATAGCATCCGTCGGGAACTATTCCGGAGAGGTTATTTTCTTCCCGGCATATACGTATAAAGAGGGGATATCGGGAGACATAGAAGAATACGCCGTGACTTCGATAGGGGAGAGAGTGCTTGCAGACTCTACTTCGGTGAAAGAAATAATTATTCCTTATACCGTAGAAAGCATCGACGGCAGAGCTTTTAAGGACAGCGATATATCGTCCGTACGGTTTGAAACGGGCAGCAGGCTTGCTACTATCGGAGAAGAAGCGTTCAGAGAATGCGCGTTTCTAAAAGAAATAAAATTGCCTAACGGCGTAAAAGAAATCAAAAGAGCGGCGTTTTACGAGTCGGGACTGACCTCCTTGAGAGTAAACTCGTTCGGCAATCTTGCCGTTATAGAAAGTTACGCTTTTTATAATTGTTCGGGACTCAAGAGTATGACGATAGAGGCGAGCTCTTTGTCGGATATCCAAGCCTATGCCTTTGCCGGAAGCGGTTTGGAGAGCGTCGCAATAAACGAAAATTGCAAATTGAAGTCGGTCGGCGAATATGCTTTCGCCAATTGCAACGGTTTGACGAGGGAGACCGTAGTTTTCCCTGTCGGCGCGGTCGTTGCCGACAACGCCTTTGCAAATTATTGATATAATAGGAGATAATATGAAAATTTATCAAGTAAACGGAGCCGAGAGTATCGAAATCGTCAACGCAGAAACGGAGGTAAGCGACAAAGTCAAAATAAAAGTCACCCACGTGATGCCGACTTTGTCGGACGTAAACCTGTTTTCCGGTAGCGTAAAGAGAGAATACCCCTTCGTCCCGGGACATATAGCGATAGGGGTTGTAAGCGACGACAGAGACGAATACGGACTGAAAAGAGGAACCAAAGTAATACTAAATCCGTATATAACCGACCAGATGGAGCGGTTGGACTTTGCCGCAACGGTAAAAACACGCGGGATAGATACGGAAGGATTTATGAAAGATTTCGTCTTTCTCGGTCTGGACGAATTCGTGCCTTTCCCTGAAGAGGTCGAGGAAGAAGACGCTATTTTTGTGGATAAAATAGCCGTTGCGATGTCGGCAATCAATAGTTTTCGGGTGGAAAAGGGAGACTATATCGCGATAATAGGCGGCAACGCGGTTTGCAATATCCTCGCACAGCTTGCGCTTTATTTTCAGCTTATTCCCATTATTATAGACGACAACGAGTACCGCTTGGAAAAAGCCAAACAAAAGGGAATTTTTTATACCGTCAACGCAAGAGAAGAGGTGCCGTACGAAAGAGTGTTTGAAATAACCGGCGGCAGAATGTGCGAGCATACCGTAATAGAAGACACCGAGTCCGTTACGGGTGCGTACTTGTTCAAATTGGCGCGGGTAGGCGGCAACTGTACCATCATTTGCGAGCCGTACGTAGTCAAAGGGCTTGACGCGGACGTAAGCTATATAAGTAAAAAGCAGCTTAAGGTCAAGGGCGTTTGCAACGGGGCGGCGGAATTCAGCTCGGCGATAAATATAATAGCTCAGAATATACTTTCGCTGGACGGATTTATCGAAAAGAAGGTGTCCGCCGAGGACGCAGAGGAGCATTTCAGAGAACTAAAAGAAAATCCCGAATATTATTTTTCGAGCTGGATAGAACTGTAATAATACTGAAAAGACGATCGACTGTCGGGTTAAATCCGACAGTCGTTTTTTATTATGTTGCAGATATTTGCGACGTCGCCTGCGCCGAGAACGACTACCACGTCGTCGGGCAGTATTTTTTTGTCGAGAAGGACAATAGCGTCTATTATGTTGTCGCAGTAGTACTTTTCTTTGAAATCGACGGCTTTATACAGGTCGCTTGCGCTTTTACCGTCGGACGGTTTTTCGCGCGCAGGGCATTCCTTTACTATTATCAGTCGTTCCGCCTTATCGAAACAACGTAAAAATTCGTCGAAAAGCCTTGCCGTGCGGCTGAACGTATGAGGCTGAAATACGGCGGTTATTTTACCGGAGGACATATCGGACAAAGTTTTTAACGCCGCTTTTATTTCGCTGGGGTGATGGGCGTAATCGCAGTATACGTCGCAACCTAAGTATTTGCATACGTATTCGAGCCTGCGCTTCACACCCTTAAAGGTATTCAGAGCGGCGCAAACGGTTTCCGGAGGGATACCGGCAAGGTATGCGCAAACGAATGCGCTCAGCGCGTTATAAACGTTATGTTCGCCGGGTATGGGTAACCGAACGTGTCCTACGGGATTTCCATAATCGCAAATTAAAAATTCTTTATACCCTTGCTTATATTCGTAAATATCGGTGGCGCGGAAGCGGTTTTTTTCGCTTATGCCGAACGTTATTACGTCGTCGAAGCGTAGCCTTTTTTCATAAAAAACGCTGTCGCCGTTGACGATGGCGAGTCCTCCGTTTCGTTTTGCGTTTTGCAAAAAAAGATAAAAAGCGTCGTAGATTTCTTCCACGCTGTCGTATGTGTCGGGGTGATCGGCTTCGGCGTTCAGCACTATTCCTATTTTGGGTTTCAGTTAAAGGAAGCTCTTTTTATATTCGCAGGCTTCGGTTATAAAATAATCGTTTCCGGTAAAAAAACAATTTCCGAAATCGGGGGTTTCTCCGCCGACGTGTCCGAAAAACCTTTTATTCGCGTCGTGAAAAATTTTTATCAGCATCGAAGTCACGGTTGTTTTTCCGTGAGTGCCCGACACGCCTATGCAGTAGGAAAAATCGTCGCACAAAAGCCCCAGAAAAGCGTTTCTTTCCATACACGGGATGTTTTTTCCCCGACAAAAAGAGAGCTCCTCGTCGCAAGGGGGAATCGCGCTGCTAAAAACTACGAGGTCGGGATTTTTAATGTTTTCGGGACAGCTTCCCACCCAAACGCGGCA
>JBJFAO010000266.1:0-5059 GCA_051887955.1 Christensenellales bacterium | reverse complement strand
TTCTTGTTAAAAAATATGCGGGCGCAGTTACTCCCCTGAAAAAAATATCGCCTCACAAATTGAGAAGCACTTACGGAACAGCTCTTTATCGCGCAACCAAGGACATCTACGTCGTAGCCGAAGTTCTCGGACATAAAGATATAAATACGACCAAGCGCCATTATGCGGCTATTGATGAAGATATCAAAAAGAGTGCTGTTGATAAAGTAAAATTTAAGCCCAAAAATTCGGAAAATGACGATTAGTTCAAAAAAGTATTTTATTATTCAGCATTTTTTATAATAATATCCCATATTACGACACATTTTGCAGTTGACTGAAAATTGTTTTATATTTATAATAAATATAGAATTATTTTGTAGGAGAACCCGAAATGGAAACAAATACCGATATGTTGCGAGGTCGCGTAGACATATTCATATTAAAAGCCCTATCGATAAAAGACGGATACGGCTATGATATACTGAATTATATTCACGATAGGACCGAAGGTCATTACGAAATGAAGCAGTCCTCTATTTACAGCGTCCTTAAAAGGCTCGAAAAACAAGGATACGTAAAATCTTATTCGGGAGAAGAAAGTAACGGAGCCAAGCGAAGATACTATTCCCTCACGGACGACGGAAAAAAACTTCTGCAGGATGAAGAAAAAGAATGGGAATATACGCGCACTTTGCTGGACAACCTCGTATCCGACAAAGAATTTGACCTAATCAGCGACACTCCGCCGTTTCACCCTTCGGATCTGCGCCCGTTGACAAGACGAACCTCGTCAAAAGACGACGGTTCTTCCCCTACAGACGAGTCGACAATCGTACAGACTGCCGGCGACGCTTTGCCGGACGACGTAGCGCAAGAGGCTCAAACCGTTCAAGAGGCAGATTCTTTATCAATTCAATCCGTACCTGACGCAACGTACGATTCCGATTGCACCAAATGCGACGACAAATTATCCGATTCTCAAACGTCGCTCGAAACAGTTGATTCGTCATGCAATAAATGTGAGTCCGACGAAGGTACTGTTGACGAACCTCTCTGCGTAGAAGAAACAAAAAGCGAAACCGACGTTCCTATAGCGGAAGTTGCTTCTTCCGAAATAGTTGCGGATTCTATAGGCTCCCCTATCGAAGAACCGGAACAAAATATATACGATAAAATAGAATTAAATTCCGACCGAGGTTTCGATACTTCCACGGTTCGCGGAGATAATTACAGAGAGTTCTTCGGCAATCTGTTTGATAGGAAAAGCGAAAATCATAAAAATGCGGACGTAGTAGACATAGACTGTTCGCACATAAACGATTTACGGAATCATCTCGATAAAGAAGGAATAAAATTGCGTTCTTACGAACCTACGAATGCGGGTAAAGGACTTGTTAATTACGTACTTGTAAACAGATTATACCGCGATTCTATCGCGTTGTCATATCTATTTATGGTTATAATGCTTTTGATAGTGTATCTGTATAAGCCGTTCGGCGTAAATCTTACCGCCTTTCTTTCCGTCATGGGCGTCGGATTGATTTTCCCGGTAGCCTCCACTCTCATTTGGTTCAATGCGCGCGAAAAGAAGAAAAAAGCTTGCTATAACGTCAAAATAATACTATCTGCATGCGGAATTATATACCTTACATTCTTCGTCATAAATTTAATTATAAATCTTATTATTCCTAACGGTCGCAGCGTTAATTCCGTATCCACGTACGCTCCCGCCGTAATATTCCTTGTCGTTCCCTTCTTCGGATTGATTTTCTCCGTACTATACGGCACGAAAAATTATCACTTAAAAGCAGCGTAACGGTTCTATCGGATTTCAAAAAACTCCGTTGCAATAAACGGAGTTTTTTTATATTTAAGGCAATCAACTTTTATTCGAGAAAAACTTTAATTTCATTTCTTGCGAGTTCGTCGCAGCGATTATTGTTCACGTTGTCGCTATGACCTTTAACTTTTACAAAGCTTACTCTATGCTTAGCAAGCTCTATCAATAGCGCTTTCCACAAATCGACGTTTTTAACCGCTGTGCCGGAAGACGTTTTCCAATTCTTTTTTTGCCAGTCGCTTATCCAGCCTTTGAGAAACGGATCGAGCGAATACGCGCTGTCGCTGTATACGGTTACCTCGCATCTTTCTTTTAACTGCAACAAAGCGTTAATTATCGCAAAAAGCTCCATGCGATTATTCGTTGTTTCGGGATAACCGCCGGAAATAACCTTTTCTCTGCCGTTATAAATGAGAATTGCCGCCCAACCTCCGGGACCGGGGTTTCCGCTGCAAGCTCCGTCCGTATATATATCTACGTGCTTTAACATATCGTTTTACCGAGAATTTCTGATTTTTTTCTACATGCGTCTACGCCTTCGGCTATCGTATCTATAAGCTCTTTTTCTCTGAATACGTTAACGGCTTCTATAGTAGTTCCTCCCTTACTGCACACTCTGTCTACAAGTACGGAAAGAGGTTCATCGGAAATCTTTGCGATTTCCGCAGCTCCGATTATTGTATTCAAAGCCAAAATTTTGCTTTCTTCATAAGATAATCCACCGTTCATTCCGCCTTTTATCATACCTTCGGCAAACATATATACGTAAGCCGGTCCGCTTCCGCTCACGCTTGTTATGGCGTCAAAATTAGTTTCGTCGGTAACGACCACAGATCCGCACGCAGAAAAAATTTCGCACGCAATTTTCTTTTCGGCATCTGTCACGCCGTTAAAAGTCATTCCACACACGCCTCTACCGATTTTACACGGGACGTTAGGCATTATGCGAACTATTCCTGTCGTTGACAAAGCGAGATTTTTACGCAAAACGCCGGTACTAACCCCTGCCATAATACTGTAGACGGTCTCCACACCGTCAAAACAAATTCCTGAACAAGCCGACTTATAATGCTGAGGTTTTACCGCAATCAATACCCTCTTACTGTCGGTCACAAGACCTTTTACGCTATCGGCTACTGTGACTCCTACGTCGGCAAAACGCTTATCCTTTTGTTCGTCCAAATCAAAAACGCAAATTTCATTCGGCAAAAATTTATCCGATTTCAATATTTGGGATAGTATGGCTTCTCCCATTACTCCGAGTCCGATAACGCCTAAGCTATATTTCATATATTTCACCTTTTTTCCTTGACTAAAATTAGTATTTACCTTATAATATATAGCGTCAAAGGGGAGTGGCTCAATGGTAGAGCAGCGGTCTCCAAAACCGCTGGTTGCGTGTTCGAATCGCGTCTCCCCTGCCAAAAACACCGTTTCGGTGTTTTTTTTATTGTTTTTATCTTACAACCAATCCGACGATAATACAAGAGCCACCTCAAAATCTGCAAGGTGGCTCCAGATACGTTGTTGGCTGATATTAGTCGTTGTTTTCGTCCAGCTTAATGTTTTTGAACAAGTCTCCGAGAGTAACGCCCGAAGTGCCGGAAACATATTCTCTGGGCTCGTTGTCGGCTTCTTCCTTAACGCGCTTAGCTTTCTTTTCTTTTCTCTCGCCTTTTTCCTGGGCTTCGAGTCTTCTGTTAAAGCTTGCGGTACGGGAAGGTCTTTCAGTCGCCTCTTCTTCAGCTGCGGGTTCTTCGACCACGGGCGGTTCGATGAGCTCCTTAATGCTGAGCGTAATTCTGTCGTTGTCATATTTCATGACTTTGACTTCAACTTCGTCTCCTTCCTTAAGAGCGTCGGCGGCATTCTGAATCCAACCGTGATTTATCTGACTGATATGTACGAGACCGTCTATTCCGGGCTCGAGCTCGACAAACGCGCCGAAGCTTACTATGCGAGCAACTTTACCTTTAACTACGGAGCCGACGGGATATTTCTCTTGAGCGATTTCGGAAGGATGCTTTTGCAGCTGTTTATATCCTAAAGAAATTTTTCCGGTTTCTCTGTCTGCTTTAAGCACTATAAAATCGTAGCTCTTGTTGAGTTCGAGCACTTCGCTCGGATCGTTGATTCTCTTCTTGGACCAGGAAAGATCGGAATTGTGTACGAGAGCGTCCATAAATTTAAGACTAACGAAAGCTCCGAAGCTGGCAAATCTCTTTACTTTGCCGTTTACGATTGCTCCTTCGTATATTTTCGACCAGAATTCTTCTTCTTTTTCCGCCTTTTCTGCTTCGAGAATAACTCTCTGGCTTGCAACGATACGCTTGGGATTACGAGGTTTAACGACGTTTCCTTCGGCGTCGACTTCTTCCTTGGGCGGAAGTGCTTTCAAACGTAAAGGCTTACCGACGTAATCGGCAAGAGACTTAACGAATCCCATACGAATCTGAGACGCGGGAACAAATATACTGTACGTACCGATTTTGCCGAGAAGTCCGCCTTTAATTTCCTGTGTGCATGCCAAGGTAAATTCGTCTCCGGCAAGTATACCTTTTACTTTCTCGTCGTCAAGCTTAATAGCGTCGAAAGCTTTTTTGCTGAGATTGATTGCTTTTTCCTTGCTTCCGGGCTCTTTAGGTATAATTATCGCTTCGATTTCTGCGCCTATTGCATAATTTGCCGGATCATAACTGCCGTCCAATTCCGCTTCTTCTTTAGCTATAAATCCGCAGTCGTTTTTACCGCAACCGTCCACAGCCACCGTAATACCGGTTATATCTGCTTTTACGACGTGAGTTTTCAGACGCATACCTTCGTGATACGACTTGGTATTGATCTTTTTCATGGCTTCAGCCATAGTAGTGATCTCTTTCTCTGCCTGTTTTTCGGTGGGTTCGGCTACAGCCTCAACCTTTTCTTCCTTGACTTCATCAACTACGTTGTTGATTACACTTTGTTCGCTCATCCTGTTAAAAACCTCCATAGTCAACTCTTCCGGAGTCGACGCGCCCGACAATATCCCGAGCTTAACTAAATTATTCTTTATCTGCACCGACTTAAGGTCGGAAACATTCTCTATAAAATAAACTTCGTTGCAAAACGCGGAAGCCATATCGTACAATTTTCTGCAATTCGAACTGCTTTTATCGCCTACTACGAGTACGCAATCGCAATGTTCGGCGACTTCTTCCGCTTTTTCCTGTCTGCCTTTTGTAGTATAACAAATGCTAT
>JBJFAO010000265.1:0-5081 GCA_051887955.1 Christensenellales bacterium | reverse complement strand
CTTGCAAACAATACAAACATAGCAGGTCTCGTCGGTTGTGGCGGAACGTGCGGCTCTAATTACGGTACAATAGAAAATGTAAACTTTATCTCCGCATATGCCGCAAACACTGCATCGGGATTTTCTTTTGGGGGAATTGCCGGCGTAAATACGAGTACCGGCATTATCCGAAATTGTACTTCTGCTATGCACATAACACGAATAAACACTACTATAAGCGACGGGGGAATAGTCGGAGATAACAAAGGCAGTGTAATAAGCTGCTCAAATACTTCTTTTATCTATTATCAATCTCTCAACGCACAAAAAATAGGCGGAATTGCAGGCATAAACGAATCAACCGGCTCCATATCAAGTTATGCTTCCGAATCTCTGTTCAATCACACAGAAGTACATTTGGAGTCAGTAACTTCGGTATCCTCTCCGGACAAAGGTTATTTAGCGATAGGTCGTTATATCGGAGAGAACGTAAACGGCGGAACATACGCAACCTACGGATATTCCGGCTCTTCGACATCGTTAGAAATCCTTTATCCCAATCCCTCGTCTCTTCTTAAAACTGACTACATAATAGGTTCCGACGGTAATTATAAAGATATTGGCAAAATTTCAAACTAACAAGAATACTTATAAATTAATAAGGAGGTATAATTATGGAACGCAAATTTTTGTCGCAAAATTTTTTACGCGTCGCGGTCATAACGGCTTTCGTCGCAATCCTTACCGTGATGACGACGGGATGCGCTCCGGACAAAACGCCTCGGTACGAGGCGGAAACTCAGGTGTGCGCGCACTTTTCGATCGTCGGCAACAGCATGATAAATTATAACTTTAACGAAGAAGACCTCGACGAAGCATACCGGCAAAAACTAACGGCTTTTTTGGGAAAAAACGGTATGGAAATCCGCAAATATATTTATAATTGTTCATTTAGTCGCCCGTTTTTGCAAGGCGGCCGCGAACGAACTGCCGATTTTACGTTAAAAAACGTACAGGAGCTGCCTCAAAACAACATTACCTACATAAACGGCAGAAGCTCGCTATCGGAAGGAGAAATCCTTGTTCATAAATGGACTTACTATTCTATGTGTATAGAACACATAGGAATGACTATCGGGATCGACGAGGTAAAAAGAATCATCGACGATAAAAACAGCCTGCCTAAATACATTGCGTCGATAAGCGCGCATCCGGTCCTTTGGAGATTCGGTATAGTTTCCGACTATTACGGATTCGGCGAAAGAATGATTAACCTGTTAAACGAGGACTTCGATATGACTCTATATCGAGCCGACGATAAACTTCAGGAAAGCGGTATTCTTTACCGTATCGCGGGATACTACGTAAACGACTCCGACGAAGAATTTATGCAAAAAGAATACTCTTCCGAAGATTTCTCTATGTTCCGCGCGACGGCATTCTTAGAAGGGAAAACGGATATTTCCTACGAGGATAAAACAAACGCGTTAAATAATTTGTTGTCCGTAAACGTCAGCTCGGAAACGGAAACTAACATAATTGCCGCTATGGCAAGCATTGAGAACCTCGCATATATAATCTGAGTCGCGGTTTAGCTGAAAACTATTTTCCGTCGCCGCAGGGAAATAGACACGCAAAATTAAAAAACAGCCGTAGTTGATTTTAACTACGGCTTGTTCTTTCCGAATACGATAGAATATCGCTAATTACTTAAAATTTATGCCTCTACCCTTATTAGAGAATCCACGCTCTGCACGCAGGAAAGTTTTTCTATCTTTTCGAGGGCGCGATTTATGTTGTTTTCCCCCGTTTTGTGAATAAGGAAAATTATTTTTGCCGTCCCCTCGTCAGATTCCTGAATCATAGTATTTATACTTACGTCGTTCTTTCCGAAAATACCCGCAATTTTGGCAAGCACGCCCGCTTCGTCGTTTACGCTCATCCTTACGTAATAATCGCAGAGAAAATTCTTTGAAAAATTCTTGTCGGAAACGTCGTTGCTGTTGCGGAAAGAAGTGTATTTGTGCGTTTTTTGTTTGGATGCAAACACTATATCGCTCACTATTGCGCTTCCCGTAGGCAAGTCGCCCGCTCCGCGACCGTAGAGCATAATATCTCCTACGTTGTCGCCTACGATATGTACGGCGTTAAAACTGCCTTTTACCGAAGCGAGAGGATGCCCGTCCGGAATAAACGCAGGATGAACGCGAGCTTCGATTTTTCCGTTGACCTTTTTGGCTATTGCCAAAAGCTTCAACGTATATCCGAAACGTTTGCCGTATGCGATATCCTCTTTGCTCACTCTGGATATACCTTCGCGATATATTTTATCGACGGGAACCTTCGTATGGAATGCCAGACTTGAAAGAATGGAAAGCTTATAGGTACTGTCAAATCCGTCCACGTCCGCGCTCGGATTGGCTTCGGCATAGCCGAGTCTCTGCGCTTCTTTAAGGACAACCTCGTATTCCTGCCCCTCGTCCGCCATTTTTGACAAAATAAAGTTGGTCGTACCGTTAACTATCCCCATAAGAGAAAGTATGTTGTTGCCCTGCATGCTTTCCGTCAGAGTCCTTATGATAGGAACTCCTCCTACGCAGCTTGCCTCGAAATAAAGCCCGGCTTTACCCTTTTTCGCCGCCGCCTCAAGCTCAGCCCAGTGCTTGCTGAAAAGCTCCTTATTTGCCGTAACGATACTTTTACCTGCGAGAAGACACTTTATCAAAAAAGTTTTCGCAGGCTCTATTCCTCCGAAAAATTCCGCGACGATGGATACGCTGTCGTCGTTGACTACTTTATCGATATCGGTGCCGACAATGCTTAAATCGACGCCCAGCGCTTCGGCTTTAGACTTATCTCGTTCGATTACGTGCTTTACGCATACGTCGACTCCGTCGTTTTTCATGATACTGTCATGATTTGCCGTCAAAATACGGTACGTTCCTCCGCCGACTGTACCCAAACCAAGTAAAGCTACTCCTACTTTCTTCATATCAAACCTCCCTGCCGACGTTGTCCAGATAAATCAATCGCAATCCTTTAAGGGAAAGCGCCCTGTCCACTACGTCGATTATATTTCCGTCGGTCTGCGTCACCAACTGACTCATTCCTCCCGTGGCTAAGACTTTGGCGTTTTCAAAGCCTTTTTCCTCTTTCATCTTTCTTAAAATAAACTCTACCAGCCCGGTAAATCCGTAAATTATACCTGCCTGCATATTCTCAACGGTATTTTTACCGATAACGCAATCGGGTTTAACCAATTCTATCCTCGGCAACTTAGCCGCCGTATTCACAAGGCTTTCCGCGCTCGACTTTATTCCGGGAGCAATAAGACCGCCTACGAATACGCCGTTTGCGTCGACTGCTCCGAACGTGGTTGCGCTGCCGAAATCTACGGTTATTATCGGTCCGCCGTAAAGCTTATATGCCGCTACGGCGTTTACTATTCTGTCGCTTCCGAGCTCGTGTCCGTTATAATCGATTTTCATACCGCATAAGCTTATATTCCCGCTTACGAATATGGCTTTCTTCTTCATATAATAAGAGCACATATGCTCCAACGTATAATTTATACTCGGAACAACCGAGCTTATTATTATTCCGTCGACGTCCCCGAAAGAGCGTCCGCTCTGCTTTAACAAATCGAACAAAACCATTCCGAACTCGTCTGCGGTTCTCTTCCCGTCGGTAGCAATTCTCCAGGTGTAAACGGTTTTATTTTCGTTTGCCAGCCCTATTTTTATATTCGTATTGCCTACGTCCATCAAAAGTATCATAAAAACCTCATTTATAAATTTTAGCATATCGCCGATAAAAAGGCAACAAAAACCATAAATTCGGAACGTCCGCACGGCTATAATAAGGTAAAATGTTTTTATCCGCTTTATTTTTTATATACAAAAATGCAGTTATCAAAAAAGAACCCTTTTACAAGGATTCTTCTTTGTCTTTTTGTCTTCGTAAATTACCCGAATTACTGACTGCAGTTAGGAATTTAGTGGAATTTTTGTTTCAACGAAGCCGTAGCCGTACAGGCGTACGGTAGGCGCGCGTTATGACAAAGAAAGCAAAAATTTTAATTTTTCCGCTCATCTTTTATGTATATAAAAATGTAGTATCAAAAAAAGAATCCTCTTTTCTGATGATTTTTTTGTAATTACGAATATATACGACGAATTATACAAAAAGATCAATCTGTTACCTATCGGTATTTTCGCCGTATCCAATTTTAGACAATAGCTCTCTGTGTATTCACGAATGCTACGAAACGTGAAGATAAATAATTGACAATCATAAGTCGTAAGATTTATAATTGCGTTATAATTCGCAAATTAAAATATAAACAGGAGAAACAGAAAAATGAAAAAATTTATAAGTTTATTTGTGTGTTTACTTGCTTGTGTTTTTATTTTTTCTTCATGCAACAAAGTTGAACCTGAAGATGAGATACATACGCATACCTATTCCGAGGAATGGTCATTTGACCAAACTTATCATTGGCATGTAGCTACCTGCGAACACTCCGACGAAGTTTCACCCAAAAGCGAGCATGAGATAGTGAACGGGGTTTGCTCTGTGTGCGGTTATGCGATAAGCACCGCTACGCAGGTAAGCGCAGTCGACTGTGCGGAAGCGTTTGATGCCGTAAGAATGATACTTAGCGGAAACAACGACGCGACCGCGATGCGCGCCGTTGCGTTGAATAACGCAGGCAACGGAACGGTTGGGTATTTTGATTTAGGATTATCCGAAGATCAACTGGAAACGTACGAAAACGATATCGGAGTCACTAACTCTATTGCTTTTACTTACTTCTTTTCCGAAATTCTGAAAAAAGACGATTATGTGATGTCGGATGAAGAGTTCGTATATGCCGCCGAAGAAAGCACTGTCGCAACGGGTAAATTACAAGTCTTTTATGACGGCAATCGTTTGCATGGCAGTATGTATATGCTTCCAATTGGAGTGTCCGGAACAGGGTTGTTTACGATAATCATAGATTATGATTTCGAAACGAATGAAGTTATAGGTTTTGAATGGTTATTACGGGGTATCGGCGGTAATAATTCTTATTATTTTTTATATAAAGACGGAATGGGTTA
>JBJFAO010000264.1:0-5135 GCA_051887955.1 Christensenellales bacterium | reverse complement strand
CAATTTGGATATATAACGGTACCGAACAAGGAAAGAAGCTGACCGTAAGCAATATAGTCGCAGGCGATTCGGTGACCGTAAATCTCAAAAAAGATTTCGACGGAAAGGTGGAATACGAGCAGATAAACGATTCGGCTACCTATACGTATACCGCAACGAAAGCGTCTGCAAAAGGATATTATCTCACGATTACGGGATTGACCGGTTCGAGCGCGGCAAACTACACCTTGCCCGACAATCTGTCCGCGTCTTTCGATATAGCGAAACGTATTATCGTAGTATCGGGGTGGACGGACGGAGTCGATACGTACAGCGATTCTCAAAGCGTTACTTTCGTGTATGCAAGGACCGCATACGTTATTACTCCGGTATATTCGGCTACGGACGCGACGACCGGTATCCTCGAATCGGATATAGGCTCGGTAACAATAAACGTTTCGGAAAACAATAAGACGGACGCGGGCAATTATACCGCGAGCGCGGTGCTCGAAACGAATGACAACTATTCTATGACTCCGTCGAGCAGAGAATGGACGATAACTCCGAAAGAAATAACCGTCGTATGGACGACCGAGACGAGCAAAACCTATAACAAGCAGGGACAAACGGTCGGCGCGAGCATAATCGGACTTATCGACGGAGACAGCGCGTCTTTGACTTACAAAGACAACGCGAAGACGAACGTCGGATCTTATACCGCGAGCGTCGAGTCGATAGAGAACAACAACTACAAGCTCTCCGAGTCGATACCCACTCTTTCGTGGACTATCGCGAAAGCGGATATTACCGGTATTTCCATGTCCGACAAGACTGTCGTTTACGACGGCAATATTTACGAGCTCTCTGTTTCCGGCACCAAGACGCAATACGGAGAGGACGTATCGGTAGCTTATACTATGATAAACGACCGCGGAGAAACGATAGCGGGAGCAAGAACGTCGAACGCAGGCGTTTATACCGTTACCGCAGTCCTTGACGCAGGAAACAATTATAACGAAGCGACTATCGTACGTACGTTGACGATAGAAAAGAAGGCGTTAACGTTCGTATGGTCCGATGCCGCGACGTTTACCTATAATTCCGCACTGCAAGGACTGACTCTTACGGTCGACGGTATCGTACCGGGAGACGAAATTACTCTGCACGGATATAACGGAGAAGCGATCGTGACGAAAACGATTTCTTCGACCGCGACGGTGGATTTCAAATCCATAAACGCCGATACGTATTCGGCCGTTATCGATTCGGTAACGCAGGCGGAGGAAAACGGTTGCTACGGCAATTACAAGCTCCCCGCCGAAGGTACGGGCAAACAGTACGTCATCGAACGTAAGATAGTAGATATCGTATGGGCGACAGACTCTTTGTCCGGCGCCGGAATATCGGTATGGAACGGCTTTACGGTCCCGTATTGCAGAGTGGAAAGGTACGTTACCGCAAGCATAGCGGAAGGCGCAACGGCGGCTGACGACGGAAAAGCGTACGAGGCGGTAAGCGTAAATCTTACCAACGACAGAGCGACTAACGTCGGAACGTACACGGCGAGGGTAGACAGCCTCGGCAACGCAAACTATACCTTCGTTGCCAACGCGAGCAAAGAATATTCCGTTACCAAAGTAGATATATCGAATATCGTATTCACGAACAAAGAAGTTACGTTTAGCGGCGAAGCCTTCGAAATAACGGTTAATACTACCGTTACGCAATTCGGCGATCCCGTTGCGGTCGAATACGTAGGGACGGTGACGACGGATTACGGTCGTTCCGCCGTAATAGAACCGAACAAAGCGCGCAACGCCGGCGTGTATACGTTTACCGCTTCAGTGGCGGAGAGTACGAACTACTACGCATGGGAAAGCACCGCTACGCTGACCGTTCAGAGAGCGGTATTGAGCGACTTGACGGTCGACGACGTAATTACGGTTTATGACAATACGGCTAAACGTATCGCGCTGGAAGATAACTACAGATACGGAAGCGACTCCGATATCCTTGCCGTGGAGTATACGATATACGGAACGAGACGCGACGGCACGGTTGTTCCGCTTGCCGCAGGCAACAGCGCGACCGACGCCGGCGTTTACGTAGTTACCGTAAAAATAGACAACGAGTACAGAGACGAAAGCGGTTATCCCAACGCAAACTACGTCACCAAGGAGATATCCGCAGATCTTATTATAAACGCTACCGATATGGATTTGACTACGCAGACGATGACCGGCGGCGGTACGTATACGTATAAAGCGGATTACTATGCGCTTACTGCTAACGTGGCAAGCGAAGCGGGCAGTTTCCTTACGCAATACGGACATCCGATAAACGTCGTTTATAGCGGCGGAGAAGTTGAAAACAGAGTAAAGAACGTAGGCACTTATACCGTATCCGCTACTCTCGGCGCAGGAAACAACTATAACGAGGCGGTTATTTCGGGCAATATTACGATAGAAGCGAAAGAAATCGAAGTAAACTGGACGGCGGACGATTTTACTTATAACGGAACGGACAGAACGTCCGAGATAAGTCCCGTTCTTACCTACGGAGCAAGCGCCGACGGCGACGGGAAAGTATACGACGGAGACGAAATATCGATAAGCGTCGTAGTATCGGGTACGTCGGCAAACAATCTTAACGAAACGGCATTTTACAACGCCGGCAGCTATACGGCGACGGTGCTTATCGATACCGCTAACTACTCGGTTGTGAATCCGTCACGTAATTATACGATGCAGAAATGCGTTATCGATTGGATTTACTTTACCGGTTATACGGTAGAGTACAACAGTACTTTGCGTTTTGCCGGAGTATCGGAGACGGAGAATACTTCCGTTCAAAGCGAAGTAACTACAGTAAGACTGCAAGGCAGCGACGAGGGTACGGTGTCGTATAAATACAACGTTACCGGCTTGGGAGACGAATATACGATGGCGTTCGGCGGCGCAAGGTATGCCGGTACCTATTATATTCAGGCTACCATAGAAGAACCCGTCGGATACGACAACTATTACGATAAGACGCTCACGGCTACGCTTATCATCAACCGTACGAGTCTGAGCGGATTCGATTTGCAGAAC
Source organism: Christensenellales bacterium (assembly GCA_051887955.1). Taxonomy (GTDB): domain Bacteria; phylum Bacillota; class Clostridia; order Christensenellales; family DTU072; genus CAG-1782. Next base: position 2,064 of record JBJFAO010000264.1, on the reverse strand, counting down.
AAGACGGTTACTTACAACGGAGAAATGCACGCGATAAACGTTATCGCATTGCCGTCGCAGTACAGGGCTGGCACTTATTATTCGCAATACGACGAAGCCTTGACTCTTACTTACAGATTGGACGGTTCGGCGGTTCCCGTCGCACAGGCGCAGAACGTTAAGCTGTCCGACGGAGTAGCGGCCGCATACGAAGTGACGGCGACGTTTGAATTCAGCGGCACCGACAGCGAATTGAAGGCGGATAGCTACGTTCCCGCGTCCCTTGTTTACAGAGCTTACTTATTGATAAATCAGGCGACTATCTCGGGAGTAACCTTCGACGGCGCCAACGTTACCTACGACGGAGCGGAACACACTATAGTTCCCGTGTTCCCGGCGACGGTTACGGGAGTATATCCGCAGTATTCCGTAAGCGGCAGCACGGTAAATATCATTCTCAGCGCGTCCCATAACAGCGGCAACGGAGATACGTTCAACATAGAAAAAACTATCGTTTCTGGAGAAACGAAGGCTATAGACGCGAAAACGTACGTGTTCGGTCTCGACATTACGCCCGGAGAGGGAACGATTGCCGACAACTATGAAAGCTTTGGCGGTTTGTCGGCTAACCTCGTGATAGCGAAAGCGAATATGGCAAACGATTCCGACGTTCAGCTTGTGGCGGATACGAATATTTTCCTCGAAGACGTCGTTACGGTATATAACGCCGCGCCGCAATCGATATTGTTGTCCGCTACCCGCGAGGGAAGCACGGTTACGACCGAGCCCGTTTTGACCTGGAAGGTTTATCCGTTCGGATACTCTTCGGCAAATCCGATTTTCGCAGGGGAGGACGCAACGGTAGAATATCTCTTCGACGGCGTGAGCAGAACGTCGCAGACTAACGTGGGCGAATACGACGTAGTCGTTACGCTGATTCACAAAAACTATAATCCTCTCGTCCTGTCCGCGACGCTGACTATAGAAAAATATACGATAAACTATAGCTTCGTCGACGCGGAAATCAGTTATGACGGGGCGACGCATTATTCTTCGGTAAGCGAAGGAACGCCTTCTTACGTAGACGCTCCCGTTACCGCGCTGACGTTCTTCTACGTGGATACGGCTACCGTATCTTATACCTATACTTCGGTAAGGAACGGAAGCGGTGAATTTAACGGCGCGATAAATGCCGACGTTTATACTATTACTGCGTCGATTACCGTCAACGGCGACGCCGCGTCGAACTACAACGCATGGGAAAGCATGACGAGAACGTTGACGATAGTGCCCGTAAACGCGACGGTAACCTGGTCGAACGCGGAATCGTACGTGTATAACGGAAGAAATCAGGGAGCGACTATCGGCGCGTCTTTCGAGCTTGTCAACGGCGTCACCCAGAATATGACGGTCGAATTCCTCGGTACCGACGGCAAAGCTACGGGCGACGCGGAATTCAAGAATGCCGGTACGTATACCGCGACGGCTTCGTTCGACAGCTACAACTACGTTCTCAGCGACTCGACTAAAGAGTTCGTTATCCAAAAATATACCGTTAACTGGTTCTTTGTAAGCACGACTATTACTTACGAAGCAAAAACGAAGTATCTTTTGGTCAATACCGTAAGCGGGGCGAACGTAAGCGACGAGGATATTACGGTAATTTCCGATCCTGTCACCGGAGAAAATCTGAATATCGTTTATACGTATTCTATAAACGATTCCTTAATAGTCGGAAGAGGAGCGAGAAACGCGGGCGTTTATACGTTGACCGCTACGCTGGAAAACGGCGATCCGTCCGACGAAATGTATACGGGCAGCAACTATAACGACTGGTACGGAGAAGCGACGTTTACGATAGAAAGACAAGTGTTGATAGGTTCTATCGAAAATACGGATAAGGTATACGACGGCACCGTCCGTTGCGAAGGAGCGGTTCTTACCGGAATATACGCGGAAGACGGCGCGCATCTGAGCTACGAAGGCTTGTACGACAACAAGAACGTAGGAACTAATAAGACTATAAGTATAGTTCTTTCGGCGGACGAGGAGTATACGTATCTTCTTTATAACTACGAGGTTTCT
>JBJFAO010000263.1:0-5152 GCA_051887955.1 Christensenellales bacterium | reverse complement strand
GAGGCGGTTTCCGGACTGTGGTCGGGGTTTTCCGTAGGAATGCTGGAATACCTCATTCAGGGCTTTGTCCTTATCGTTATGTGCGCCGTAGTGCAAAGATTTAATTGGAGATATCTTCTCGCGTTCGTGTGCGCGGTAATATACGGTTATACGCTCGATTTGTGGCTGCTTATTCTCGGAAGCGATACCTTTCAATCGATATATTTAAGGTGGATAATGCTTATCGTCGGAGACGCCTGCGTAGCCGTGGGCGTGGCGTTGTATTTCCGCACGTATATGCCTTTACAGGTATACGAGCTTTTCGTGGCGGAGCTTACCGACAGATACAAACTAAACGTAAACAGAGTTAAGCTCGTTTACGACGTAGCCAGCCTTGTTATAAGCGTTGCGCTCGCTATGATTTTGTTCCGCGACGTCACGACTTTCGACTGGAGTTCGGTTTATTATACGAGCTACCATTCGATAGGCTTGGGGACAATCGTCACGACGATAATAAACGCTCCGATGATTACTTTTTTCGGAAAGCTGTTGGATAAAGTCTTCGATTACGAACCGCTGTTTCCGAAGCTGTACAAAATTCTTGCCAGAAACGCTACTAAGGAGGTAAAATGTCAGACTTCAGAGCACACTCCGACGGAATAAAGAACGACGGATATTTCGACGACAGGTACGGCAAATACGGACTCTGCGAAAACGGAACGCCGGTAATTTCGCCGCCGATAAGGTTTGTAGACGCGCCGAAAGGAACGGTATCCTTCGCCATAGTCGCCGAGGATAAGGACGCGGTTATGGTAAGCGGGTTTTCCTGGATACATTGGCTTGCCTGCAACGTACACGAGGATATAGAGGAGGACGCCTCCCGCAACGCTCCCGAGTTTTTACAGGGCGTAAACAGTCTCGTGAGCATACAGGGGGGACGGAAAACTGCCGCCGAGGCGTCGTTTTACGGCGGTATGGCTCCGCCGGACAAGGATCATCTGTACGAAATACACGTCTACGCTCTGGATTGCGATTTGCCGTTAAAAAACGGTTTTTATATGAACGAGTTGTATCGTGCTATGGAAGGACACGTCCTTGCGGAAAGCACGTTGAAAGGCCGGTACAGAAGCTGACGAGGTAAGGTATAAGTCCGCCGTGCGAGGCGGACTTATAATATTGTCGCAGTGAAGGCGTTTTAGTTGCAGGGGACGCATTCCGGATAGGTGATTTTTACTTCGACCGCACCCTGCTTCGCGTGGCAGAGAGGGCAGTCGGTAAAGGCTGTTTTTCCGCTTTCTTCGTATCCGCAGTCGGCGCATTTCCAGACGACGTCGTTGCTTTTTTTATAGAGAGTATTGCTCTTCATCTGTTCGTAGAGCTGCTTGAATATTCCTTTATGCGCGTTTTCCGCGATGATCATATTGCGGAAGAGTCCCGCCACGTCGTGGAAACCTTCTTTGTCGGCGGTTTTTGCAAATTCTTCGTACAATACGGCTTCGTTTTCTTCGTCTTTTGCGGCAAAGCGCAGGTTGTCGAGAAGATTCCATTTTTCTCTGAAAGGAAAACCTCCCGAAAATTCGATATTGTCGATGGTGCCGTCCGTAGCGGTCTGAATGAAAGTATAGAGCATACGGGCGTGGTTGAATTCCTGATAAATTATATCTCCTATAAGCTCCGATATCGCTTTGTAATTTTCTTGGCAAGCTCCGTATTTTATAAACTCGTATCGAGTCCTTGCCATACATTCTCCCGCGTATGCTCTTGCGAGATTTTTATAGGTTTCGCTGTCGATAAGTTTCATCCTTTTACCTCCTTACACGTTTACGTTTTCTTTTACTCTGCCGAGATGAACGTTGTCTATTTTGCGGTTTTGTAATTCCATTACAGGATTTTTGGTATCCTCAAAACGGTAGTCTTTGCCAAATTCGTCGATATATTGTTCTATTACCGTATGGCTGACGACGTCGTTTAAGTTTTTGTTGATTTTATTTTGATAGAAGAAAAATTTACTTCCGTCGGGAATGGAATTTACCGTAGCGTAGTCCTCGCCGTCGCCGGTGAGCGTGACGGTGTTTTTCAGTACCTTGCGCACGTATTCTTTCTGTTCGGAGAAGACGAGAAGCTCGGGGAATTCTCCGACGGGAATAACCTCCTGCCATTCTTTTCCGTCCACCGTTTTGAGAATTTCGGCGGCTTTATGGAGGTGCGCTATTTCCGCAATGAGATGTTGTTCCCATATTTTTTTGATATAGGGATCGGTTTCCGATTTGTAGCAGGAATAGTACAGATAGCACTCCGTGTATTCGTGATTGAGCCAGCATTCCGCCCAGGTGTCGGTCACGTCTATCAAAGAGCCGTATTGGGTGACGTGTTCTTCTTCTACCATGGCTATTTCCGCATACAGGCGTCTGCCGAGGTCGGAGGTGTAAAATCCCGCCTGATTCATATAGTAATTCATGGTCTGCTGTTCGGCGGCGGTGATTATCGCCACGTCGAGCTTGGTCAACGGCTCTGCGGATTTGAAATCGACGTAGCGTTTTACGTTGTCGTACGGGTGTCTGTGGTGGCTTATCGTAGGTCTGCCCGGCATTATTTCCGTATATCTTCCGACGAGTCTTTCGGCGTGGATACCGTGCTCCATATCCAGAAGGTCGGCGTAGCGATACAGGTGGTCGAAATCCTCCAGAAGAGCGAAATCCAACGCTTTTTTTACGTTTATATCCGATTCTCTCTGCGCGAGTATCGCGGTAAGGTCGACGGCGAGCTGTTCGTAGCCGATAGTCGTTTCCAGCACGCTCTCGTTGATGGGCTTGAGGCAGGCTATGCGTTTTTGCTGTTGCTGTTCCTGCGCTCTTACCGCGGCAAGCTCCCGTCTTACGTTATTGTCGGGACAATGGCGGTGGAACTGGTGGGAATACCAGGTGGCTTCGAATTCGGTGCCGTTCATTAATATGCAGCGCACCTTGGTATAGGGATCGACTTCGTTTTTGTCGTAAGACTTAGGATATACCGTCGCCCAATCGAGAAACAAAGAATCGATTTTTTCCGGTTTTTCGTTAAAAGGATTAAAGCTCATAAATAAAACTCCTTAAGGTTGATAACGTAAGTATTTCCCGTACGGTTGGCTTTATACCTTTCAATCGTTGCGTTATCGTTGCGATTTTGATATAATCAAAATGAATTTTTGGAGGTAACATGGCAAAAACCGTCGTTATTGGAATGAGCGGAGGAGTGGACAGCAGCGTAGCCGCGCTTTTATTGAAGGAAGCGGGATACGAGGTCGTCGGGCTTTTTATGAACAACTGGAAAGAAACCGACCCCAACGGGTGTTGTACGGCGGAGCAGGATTATACCGACGTAAGGCGGGTGGCAAGTCTTCTGGACATACCTTATTATTCCGTCGATTTTTCAAAAAATTATCTTGACAACGTATTCAGTCTGTTTGTTGAGGAATATAAAAAGGGCAGGACTCCCAATCCCGACGTGTTGTGCAACAAGGAGATAAAATTCGGCGCGTTCAGAGAACAGGCGGAGAAGATAGGGGCGGATTTTATCGCGACGGGACACTATTGCGGAGTAAAGAGATCGGGCGGTCGGACATATCTTACGCGTGCGGCGGACGAAAATAAAGATCAGACCTATTTTTTGAATCAGGTCAGCGAAGCTCAGATAAAAAACGTGCTTTTCCCGTTGGAAAAATTGACTAAGCCGGAAGTGAGAAAGATAGCGGAAGAACACGGACTTATCAACGCGAAAAAGAAAGACAGTACGGGGATATGCTTTATCGGAGAGAGAAATTTTCGTGAGTTTTTAGCAAAATACGTCCCTATGAAGGAGGGCGAAATACGTACTCTCGACGGCAAAATAGTGGGGCGTCACGACGGAGTGTTCTATTATACTATAGGACAGCATAAGGGCTTCGGATTGGGCGGAATAAAGGGTGAAAACAACGATAAACCGTGGTACGTGGTAAAAAAAGACGTCATAAACAACGTTCTTTACGTGAGCCAAGGGGAGCCGGAAGAGCTGTTTTCCGACAGGCTTTTTACGGAAGGGTTCAATTTTATAACGGAGGATATCGAGGACGGGAAAGAGGTGGCCGTCAGGATACGCCACCGTCAACCCTTGCAGAGGGCGAAATTTTTTCATACCGAAGACGGAGCCGAAATCATTTTTTACGATAAACAACGGGCCATCGCTCCCGGTCAATACTGCGTGGTATACGACGGAGAGGTTTGCGTGGGCGGAGGAGTTATAAAATAGCTTTTACCGACGGACGGGATAAAGCTTTCCGTTTTATATAAGCGTATATATTTTATATAAGCATTATTTGGATAAATATTATTGCAAAAGGAAGCTTTGAAATGTATAATAAATACGAAGTTTACAAAATAACACAACAAGGAGTAAATTTATGACGATTTCCAAAGATATTGTTTACGTCGGAGTCAACGACCACAAAATCGACCTTTTCGAGGGTATGTACGACGTGCCTAACGGAATGGCGTACAATTCCTACGTTATTCTCGACAAAAAAATCGCCGTTATGGATACCGTGGACGCGAATTTCACCCACGAGTGGCTCGATAACGTGGCAAACGCGCTCGGCGACAGAAGCCCCGATTATCTTATCGTTCAACATATGGAGCCGGATCATTCGGCAAACGTAAAGAGCTTTTTGAAGGTTTATCCGAACGCAACCGTAGTCGGCAATGCGAAAACTTTCGTTATGGCGGAAAACTTTTTCGGTAAGGATTTTGCCGAAAAACGTCTTGTAGTAAACGACGGCGACACCCTTTCTCTCGGCAGTCACGACCTTACTTTCGTCTTTGCTCCCATGGTGCATTGGCCGGAAGTTATGGTGACGTACGACGCAAAGGATAAAGTGCTCTTTTCTGCCGACGGCTTCGGAAAATTCGGCGCGCTGGACGTCGAGGAAGATTGGGCTTGCGAAGCAAGGCGTTATTATTTCGGAATAGTAGGAAAATACGGCGCGCAGGTTCAGGCGCTTCTGAAAAAAGCTTCCGCTCTCGATATAAATACGATATGTCCTCTTCACGGGCCTGTTCTTAACGAAAATCTGGGATATTATCTGAACCTTTACAATATCTGGTCTTCTTACGGGGTGGAAACGGAGGGAGTTTGCATAGCGTATACCTCGGTGTACGGCCAC
>JBJFAO010000262.1:0-5164 GCA_051887955.1 Christensenellales bacterium | reverse complement strand
AATAGCTCTCGTCGCTATATTAAGCGTCGCGGTAAGAACTTTTTCTATATAGTTGTCATTTTCATCGGTTAGCGTTGCGGTAACCGTATATTCGCCCGCATTTACCGCGGAATTACCCGTCTCGTCCACGTCGATTCCGCCCGAAGTCGTACCGGTAATTCTGTACGCTACCGAAACGGAGTCGCCCAGCGACGTCGTAGTAGTGCTTACGGATACGACGTGCGGATTTTTATCGTAAATTACGTTTTCGCCCGTCATAGTAATGCCCGAAATCACAGCTTTATCTATCGTCAGAACCGCGCTTGCGCTCCATGCGTTGTAATTAGTCGTCTCTGCTACCGACGCGGTAATCGTATACGTACCGGCGTTTATCGCGGCGTTTTCGCCTGTAATGGTTACGGCGGTCTTTGTCGTTCCTCCGCCGTATACGACGTTGAGCGGTACTCCGTGCTGCGACATAGTCGTATTTACGGTAAGTCCGTTGACGCCCTTATTGTAAGTAAACGTCGCGCCGCTTATAGAAAGATTGGTAATAGACGCCTTGATTATACTCCAGCTGCGCTCCGTTACGGCGGGAAGACTATAGTTGTCTTTATCCGCGCCCGTAAGGGAAGTAACCGCCGAAACGTAATCTCCTACGTCCGTTCCTTTCGTTCCGCTCGTGGTTATTCCGACGGAATCTCCGTCGATTATACCCGTAACCGAGGGCGTAACGCTACGTTGCGTGTTGGAATAAACCACGTTGTAAGAATTCCAATCGTAAATATGCAAGCCGTCGGCAAGATTGTCTTTCGTCCATACAATCGTTACCGTTTTGGGAGTTATCGTCCATCTACCCGTCGTCGTTGCAGCCTCTATAGTGTAGTTGCTGTTTTCGCCGTTGACCAAGGCAAGAGCAACGGTATACGAACCTGCCGCGGTCGAAACGTACGTTTTCGTAACGTTTCCGCTGAAGGTATCGGTTTCACTACCGCTTACGACGATACTCTCTTCGTGTCCGCTTACCATACCCGACACGGCTACCTGTACGCCGTGAGGCAATTTATCGTATTCGTACGAAGCGCCGTTGTTCGTCCACGTAAACGTCACGGGAGCTTTTGAAATCGTGCCTTGCGCCCCTACCGAAGAGCTTATCACGTAGTTTATATTGTCGGTAGACAGAGTAATATCCCACGTTCCGACGTTCGCGCTCGCATAAATACCCGTTACCGTAACGCTGTCGCCCGATACTATGTCCTGACTGGTAATCTCGAAGTTGGCAAGACTTGTAGTCCCGTCGTAAACCTTGTCGGTGTCTCCGACGACTGTTATTATTCTCGGCTCGATATATCCGCCGTCGCCGTTAGAAACGTTGTTCGTTGCGGTACCGCCTTTTACCGTATAGGTATTTCCGCTCACCGTATAATCCGCGTCTTGCGTAAGGTCGGAAGTGCCGTTATTTAAGACGAGATAGTAGTTGGACGCGTCCGCTCCGCCCAAAGTAAATATGAGTTCTCTGCTTCCTGCGTTCCAATTTCCGAAAGCGCCCGAGATATTTACAGACGTTCCCGTTATTACGCCGTCGGTTTCCACGCCCTTCACGTATTCGACCTGAGTCGTTCTGCCGGTATAATCAAAAGTAGTATAAGCGGCGGTCTTGTCGTATTTCTTCGTCCAAGCCGTAGCTCCTCCCGCGGTGAGAGTAATTTTACTCTTCGTTATCTCGAGCATAACGGCATAAGAAATCTGAGCGTCTTCGGAGAAGGTGTCGCAACTCGTTATCGTTCCCGTCGCGTTTGCGTCCCAGATTTGTATATCGTACGTTCCCGCGTTCTTTACTACCGCGAAGCTTTCCGACGCATACGTGTCGTAAGCATATTCCACAGAGTTTACGCTGACCTTAATTACAGCCCCTTCTCCCATTCCCGTCGCCGCGGGCAAGCCGTCGGTTACGGTATAATACGAACCCTTGTAAGGAAGCGAACCGTTATCGAAATCTATCGTTATACCCTGCGCGCTTCTCGCCACGCCAAATTGTTTTGCCACCACCGTATTCCCCAATACGGGCAACGCGGTTTCGATAGCCTTCGACGCTCCGCCGTACCAGGTAAGGTAAGTTCTTCCGCCCTCTTCGGCAAAATGGTTGGCGTCGGTATAATTCTCGAACCCTTCGAGAACGAAGTTTCCGCTGTTGCCGCCGGTCAAGGACAAAACTACCCAATAGGTTCCCGCGTGAGTCGGTCCCACGCCGTTGTTTGCCGTCAGCCATTGATGATCTACGTGTTCGCAGCTTCCCGACGACGTTGCCTCTGCGCCGCAGTTGCAGAATCCGAAGTAAACGTAACCGAACGACATACCGGTAAGTCCGCCAGCTCTATTAAACACTTCGTCGTCAATAGCCGAAACAACTACCGTCTTGCTCTCGTCCGCCACGTAAGAAAGCCCCTCTATATTTATTACGGTTCCGCCGAGAGACCATACCAAATCGCTTACGCTTATAGCGTAATAAGTGATTGCAAATTCAAAGCTCGTAGTGCCCGTAAGCAAATAGTTGCCGGCGCGAACGGAATTCTTTAACGAAACGGTCGCGGTATAAGTGCCCACGTTAATCGGGTTGGACGCCATAGCTTCGTCGGAGGAATTTTTGTACGACACTATATAATCTGCGTCGAGAGCCAGACTTTCGCCCGTAACTACGTTGCTGAACGTGATGCCCAAATCGCCGTCGCTTATCTCTCTCGCCGAATAAACGAGCTTATCAGTCGTTACGTTAGCGGTAATTGCCGTCGTAATTTCCCTCGGTTTTACGATAAACGAAGTATCTAGGTCCGCGAGGATATAGTTGTCTTTCTTCGCGCCTCCTAAAGTAGCCGTCAGATAATAAGTATCGGCGTCGATCGCTCCGAAAAATTGCGTAAATTGCGTTCCCGTACGGATAGCGTTGCCGACGTTGCCGACGAAGGACGAAATTAAATACAATTCGGTATTATTGTTGTTTTCGGCGACGATTCCCGATACGGTAACGGTTATTCCGTGCTCTTTCCCGTCGTAACCAAATTCTCTGTCGATTGTCAGAGAGGAGGAGAGGGTAACCTTGTTGACGGTAAGCGAACAGCTTACGTCTCCTACCGAATAATCGGTGTTGTTCACTCCCGATACCGATACGTTATATATACCGGCATTGACAGCCGAATTGCCGACGACGGAAGAAATGCCGTAGTCCGTCGTAACGGTTCCGCTATACGTAAACGAAACGCTGTCAACCTCGTACGCCTTTCCGTCGTTGACGTCGCCGCTACCCACGCTCTCCGTGTTTACCGTGGCGATAACGGTCTTGGTCGTAGCGTCGTAGGTAAAGATATTTTCACTCCAACTGAAATCGGTCAGAACCTTGGGCGCGATGCTCCAGACAACCGACACGTTGGTTGCGCCTGCCACGGTATAATTCTCGTCGTCGACGCCCGTTATCGTGGTTGTGTAAGAGTCCGCTCTCTTTGCGGTATTGGTGCCCGAGCTGTACGCGTTCGCATTACCGGTGGTATTGTAGGAAAGAACGAGCGTATCTCCCGCGACCACGTTCGTCACCGTAGCCGTAGCGGAATACTCGGTAGCGTTGTAGACGCCGCCTTCCGCCGTCCAGGAAACGGTTATTATCCTCTTCACGATAACGAACGAAGAGGAAGCGTTTGCCGGCAATTCGTAGTTGGCGGCGGAAACTCCGCTTATCGAAGAAATCGCCGCGTCGTAAGCTCCCGCGTTTACCGCTTTGAACGTAACGTAATATTTCAACTCGTCTTTATCGGTCGTTACCGTCACGCCCGACGTAGTCCCGGCGGTACCGAATCCTACCGAATCGTTGTTAAGGTCGCTGTTGGTGATTTTCGTTATCGTTGCGGTTATGCCCTGCAACGAACCGTCATAGTTAAAGCTGCCGCCGTTAAAGGAGACGTCCAGAACTATCGCCATGATTTTCCACTCGTAATATCTCGCTCCGTCAACGTTTGCGACGCCGTCCAACGTGTAGTTTGCGCTACCCGTTCCCGTAATAGCGGACGCCGTAGCCGTATACGAGCCCTTGCCCGTCGCCGAATAATTGCCCGTAAGCGTTACCGCAAGGCTATCGCCCGTAGCGATGTTCGTTACCGTAGCGGCAACGGAATGAACCTCGGAGTCGTATTCAACCGCACGTTTGTTTTCACCGTCGAGCTTCCACGCCAGAGCTACCGTTCTTTGTTCTATACTCCAGGATTTAGTAACCTCCGACGGCAGCTTATAATTGCCGTTGCTTACGGCGGTCGCTTTCGCTGTATACGAACCGGCGGATTTTTCGGTAACGTTACCGTCCAGAGTAATTCCCGTCTCGTCAGTACCTATAAGTCCGGTCGCTACTGCCGTTATCGTATGATTGGTACCGTCGTAAGTAAGACTGAACGAAGCGTTTCCGTCGAGAGCCCAGGTTATGCCGATTTCTTTTTTGGTAATAGTCCAGGGCTGCGTCACCGGCGACATCGTATAGTTTGTGTATACGTCCTCGTCAAGAGAGGCTCTCGCCGCGTAGTCGGTAGCGTTTACGCCGGTATTGTTGCTTACCGTCAAAGTCACGCTTTCCGCTCCGACGAGTCCGCCCGCGACGGGAGTAAGGGTAAAGGTCTTGCCGTTATAAACAAAGGAATAAACTCCGCTGCCCGAATCGACGCCGTCCGACCAATTCCAGCCGGATACCGTTATTTCTTTACGTTTGATTTCGAAATTGCCGTTAGCCGGAGTCAAGGAATAGTCCGTATTGCCGAACGCCGACACTCCGACGTCGTACGTTCCTGCGGATATTGCGCGGAAGTAAATATAATATTTGCCGTTAGACGCGCCGTCGCTCACCGTACAGCCCGCGTTCGACAACGTAAATTTATCCGACGTAAACGAGCTCAAATCGGAGGCGACTATATTGCCTACGGTGAGGTCGATACCGTGTTCGTTGCCGTCGTAAGTCGCGTTGACCGAGTTAAACGCAAGAGACAAAGGTCTCGGAGTTATGGTAAAGGTTACGCTCGGAGCAGTAGCCGGCAAAGCGTAGTTTGCGTTGTTTACCGCGGATATGCTTAACGTATAAACCCCTGCGTGCGTAGCCGTATTGCCGTTTATCGAACCGTAATCGGAATTTACCGTACCGGAATAACCGAACGTCACG
>JBJFAO010000261.1:0-5177 GCA_051887955.1 Christensenellales bacterium | reverse complement strand
TACCGTGGGTTCAAATCCCACTCTCTCCGCCAGGCAAAACCTAAATCGAACCCAAAAAGTTTGGTTTAGGTTTTTTTTATTTGCAAAAGTGCAATATATTGTCGGCTATTGAGAATTTTTGTAGAAAATTACAATTTTTCGAAATAGAAGTTCGTTCCTAATCCGGAATTCGATTTACGCTACTAACGCTCCGCCAGCAAAATTCAAAGGAAGCAACCGTTTACGCGGTTGCGTTTTTTCGTGCGGAAAATAAAGGCTTGGTTCGGGGAAAATTAAAAATACGTATGGCGATGCAAACGGCATTGCTTTTATTATTATAAGCCGTTATTATCCGTCGTTCGTAAGGCTAAGGTTTTTTTCATAAAGCGTAAGCTACGTTGTCGGACTGAGGCGGTGAGTGGGGCGGAACGGTATGGAAAAATACAATTCCGGATGGGAAGAACCGAGAAATTCGTCGCGTAGTTATGCGGCAATAGAATTTCGTAATAAATAGGCGTTTGGTGTGCTTAAAATGCAATTAAGGATATCTAAAGTCGAGATATAGTGCGATAGATTGTTTTCGTAAAAACAATTTCGGAGAGGGCTTTCTATACTGCGCCGAGGTGGCTTCGGAATTGATTTTTGAACAAAAGTCCGAGAAGCTTTTTGTTTGTTGACAGAATACCGCTCTTATTATATAATAATAATACTGCGAGCGCACATACGCAAAAATTTATCTCGAAAAGGGTATACGATATGAAGAGGACGTCGGGTAAAAAAAACATAGTGGCATATCCTGCGAGAATATTGGCGGCGGTTGTCGTTTTGATTGTGGCGTGCGTAGCGACGGCGTGTACTGCCGAAGTGGACTTTGACAAAAAGACAGAGTATTACAACGACGGGACGTACCTTCTTATGGGACGGTATCCGAGGAGCGAAGCGGACGCCGCGGTTTCGGAAGCTCTGGAAGCGAGGTTTCAGAACGGCACGTTGACAAAAAACGGCGATTGGTACGTTTACGGAGAAGAACGGTACGCAAGAGTTTTGGTAAAGAACGACTACGTGGGAGCCGACTCCGACGACGAAAAGTTTTGGCTCTATACGCAGTACGAGATAGGCTCCGTGCATTGGTTTCTGGTCGAAGAGATAAAATGGCGGTTGGTGGCGGTTCAGAATAAGTACGCTATGCTTATGACCGACGAGCTCATCGCGACTAAATGCTTTTCCGACGAGGATACCGAAAAAGGCTGGCTGTGGGAAAACAGCGATTTGCGAGCGTGGCTTAACGGAGAGTTCTTTTGCGAGGCGTTCGACGAGGCGGAACAAAAGATAGTCCGCACGGGAGAAACCTCTTGCGATTATATAAGCAACCCCGGTCGGATAAGATACGGTCGCGATACGGTGAAAGACAAGGTGCGCGTTCCGAGCTGGAGAGAAATACGCGAGCCACAACTTTTTGAGACCGACGACGACAGGACGGCGCAGGTCACCGATTACGCTACCGCGTGCGGAGGCGCGAGATTGTCCCAGGGAGCGATAGATTATTACGTAAACAACGGTCTCGAAACGGTAAAGACTCCCGAAGAATGTCAAAGGTATATCGGCTGCGGCATTTATTGGCTTGCCGATACCGAATACAATATGAACCACACTTACATAGTGTACGAGTTCGGAAACACGTTGTCATATAACTACACCGAACGCAATCGTACCGTACGCCCCGTGATATTGTGCGAGTACGAGGATATAAAAAACGAACTGAAAAAATAGAGAAAGGACGTAATGCAGACTGACAAAATACCGATGATATCCGATTTTGCCGAAAGAAAGAAAGTTTTCGCAACGAAAGCTCTTCTTTTGATAATATTTGCATTTGTGTTTGCCGTATTCGTGACGAATACGGTCTTGTTCTCTTATCCGGTACAGGATCTTTCCTATCTCGACGACAGCGCCGTACAGGGCTATAAAAACGGCAGTTATATAAACGACGGCGACTATTACGTCGGAATGTCTGACGGATCGGCGCATGCCGCGGTAAGCGAGACGGATGGCACTGCCGCCAAGTGCGCTACGGTAAGCGGACTTACCAATTCTTATAGCTTGTCGAGCGTAGCGTTCAGTTCGAGCAACGTATATTTCACGGAATACGCTTCCGGCAACTGGGACGGACGTACGAATACGGGAACGGGAAAATTCGGATGGTCAAAAGGCGGCGCGACGGGAAAACAGGGTACGGTGCAAAACAGCGCATATATCTACGTCGAGCTCACCGGAAATATGCTTACTCTTGCCAAAGCGGGAAGGCTCAAGGTCTCTTTATCCGGAACGTACGGGGCGGAATCGGGAGACGACCAGACCTTGTGCTACGGAATGACGTATGCAAGCAGCTTGACGAAGTATTCCGTTACGAGCTCTATAAGCGCGTTCCAGAATCAGATGAAGGTAAACTCCGGGTCGCAGAGCACTACGGATGCGGGAACGTGGGACGCAAGCCTTTCGGCAATGAATATTACCGACGCTTCCTCTTACAGCAACCTTTATCTCGTAATAGCCGTGACGGGGCATACCGAATACGGCGGTTTTATAGGCGGTCGCGTGCCGAGCGCATATCTTGAAAATATTACTCTCAATTTCGGACTTCAATCGAATTTTAACATAACTTTCAACAAAGCTACCGGCGGTACCATCGACAAAACCTCAGCTACTATCTCAACCGTTGCCGGAACGGCAAGCTGTACTGCGGCGCCCGGTCCCGGATATATCTGGACTAACTGGACCAAGGGTACTACCACTACGGAGGCTACGACAAGCGCCACGCTCACCGTCAACGCTATAAACTGCCTTTCTTACACGACGTATAAAGCCAATTTTACCGCGATAACGTATACCATAGCGTTCAACTTTATGGGTAAGACTATTAACGGGTCTTTCCCGAACCAGACGGTAACCGGCAGTAACGAGTCGGCAGTCCTCGGCGCGCCGACAAGCACCGGCAACGCTTTTGCCGGGTGGATGCGTACGAGTACGCAGACTACAGTGGACTATACAGCCGATACTAAGATAAAACCGTGCAATCTGAACACAACCAAAGAGGCGACCGTCACCATTACTCTATACGCGCTCTGGCAGGCGGCTACGGCAACGGCGGGTACGGGGATTACGTCGATAACGGCAAGTCCTACAGCGTATTCGATGTACGAGGACGTAACGTATACGGTAACGGCAAGTAAATCGGGATATATTCTCGACGGAGTGTACGCTACTTATACGAGCGGAGAGCTTCAGGGCGTGAGTATAGACCTCGTTCAAAATGACGCAGGCAAATGGGTTCTTTACGGAATATGCGGCAACTGTACGCTATATCCTCGATGGAGAGCCAATTCAAGCTATAACGTTACGCAATGTAAAATTACTTTCAACGCAAACGGCGGTACACTATATAAACCGGACGGAACTTCGGTATCGAGTTTCGTTTTTCAATGGCTGTACGGAGAGGCGTACAGTCACGCCTATTTCCCCTATGCGACAAGGTCGGGATATACCTTCTGCGGATGGACGACGGAGAAAGACGGTTCGACTTTCGTCAACTCTATTTCGACTACGACTAAATATACCAATCAGACTCTATACGCAAAGTGGGTATCCAACACACTCGTTTCGTCGACTTGGGCGGAAGACAGAAGGTCGTTTGGAAATAATACCGCGAGCAGCTGGACGGAACAGGGCAGTAAAAGCGTTTCGGCAGATTTAAGCTCGGATATTAAAAATATTCTTAATAATCTAAGCTCGTATTACAACATAGGTTATTCGTTTAATATTACCAGTTCGTTCAGAACGGATTCCGCAACGGCGCAAAACGGTTGGACCTCCACCAGTTATTATTCCGAAACAAAATACGTAATAAACGGTACGGATAAGGCATATACGAAGATAGACGAGGGCGGATCCGGTTCCGGAGGAACAAAAGCAGGGACAGGTACGAGCGCGACGCACGGACACTCTAAGATGGACGGCGATTCATACAGAGTAACAGGTACCAACGTGGCGGCATACGCCGTTGCAACGGGGACGATAGCTTCGACCGCTACAAGCTTATCGTATACTATATCGAGGCAATACAAACACGCAGCAGGTAGCAGTTACAGCGTTACTTATTGCGCTACCTGTAATGCAGGTAACTTCCATTATTGGTCGAGTATAGGTTATAGTATTTCGCTTACCGGCGCGACCAGGAAAGGAACAAAGACCAACAGCGTGGAAATAGTTTACAATCCCAACGGAGCAACCGGCAGCGCGTATAGACACAGAGTGGCTTCGGGAACGAACGTTTCTTTAGCTCCGTCCAATTTCTGGGATAGACCGGGATACCATTTTGCCGGATGGGGAACAAGCGCAAGTGCGAGCAGCGCGATTACCGGGACCGTCAATATTTCCTCCGACACAAATTATTACGCCATATGGGTACCCAACCAGTATCCTATTATTACGTACGACGTATACACGGATAACGTGAACAAACAGACGGGAGCTACCTCTCACTACGGGGTGGAGATACGAAAGGAGGGGTATTATAAGTACAATACCGCCATCACGTTAAATACCGATTCGACCAACTCCGTAGGCAAGATAGGTTCCGGAGCAGGTGGCAATACTTATACGGGATTCAGCAATACCGGGTGGTATAAAATAACTACAAATCCGTCGAAATCTAACGCCTGGACGTACGCCGCGGGAACGTCGGCGACGAGCATTGCCGCGGATACCACGATAGGACCTAAATACGCGTATTATTTGCGCAATATGAACGCGCCGGCAATAACCATTACCGGACAAAGCGCGGTATACGGTCTGTCGGGGATAGACCTCGAAGCGAGCGGAAAAATAACGAAAACTCTCGACCTCGGGACGAGAAGCGTATCCTTCGATACGGTATGGTATAAAGGTACGGGTAGCACTACGGCGAGCTTTTACGTGTCGGACGTGCCCGTTATTTATACCTGCGCCGAATCGGGCACCTATGCGTGCGGACTTATCGCCTCCACTACTATCGGCGGAGCGACTCTCAGCACCTACAAAAAGTCGGGTACGGCAGAATATGCTATTCAACAACTCAGCCTTGCGTTGGCATACGACGGCAGCAACGTAGTCGCATACAACGGTCAGTCGCAGAAATTTATGTATAAAGTGGTGGTGGATAC
>JBJFAO010000260.1:0-5204 GCA_051887955.1 Christensenellales bacterium | reverse complement strand
CGTACCCGCCGTCGGCAATAAGTCTTTCCGCTTTGTCGAACGCGTCCTTTATGTCCTTCGCCCTGTACATAGCGAGCACGGGCGACAGCTTTTCGTGGGCGAATTCTTCCGACAGCTCCACGCTTTCCACTTCCCCTATAAGGATTTTCGTCCCTTCGGGAACGGTCACTCCCGAAAGCTCTGCTATCCTGTGCGCGCGCTGTCCGACAATCTTCGCGTTAAGCGCGCCGTTGATTATTATAGTCTTTCTTACCTTTTCCGTCTCTTCTCCGTTGAGGAAATAGCATCCGCGGGAAGCAAATTCTTCCTTGACGGTTTCGTATACGGAATCGAGCACGATTACCGATTGCTCGGAAGCGCATATCATACCGTTGTCGAAGGTCTTGCTGTGAATTATGGAATTGACGGCGAGCGTAATATCCGCGGTATCGTCGATAACGGCGGGAGTGTTGCCCGCGCCTACTCCGAGAGCCGGTTTTCCGCTGCTGTACGCGGCTTTCACCATACCGGGACCTCCCGTCGCGAGTATTATGTCCGCCTCCTTCATAATGAGATTGGTCATCTCGAGCGAGGGCACGTCTATCCAACCGATTATTCCTTCGGGCGCTCCTGCCGCCACCGCCGCTTCGAGCACCGTTTTCGCCGCCGCTATCGTGGACCTTTTGGCTCTCGGATGCGGACTTATTATTATGCCGTTTCTCGTCTTCAGAGAAATCAGAGTCTTGAATATCGCAGTGGAAGTGGGGTTGGTCGTAGGTATGACGGCGGCCACGAGTCCGATAGGCTCGGCTATCTTTTTTATGCCGAAAGACTTGTCCTCTTCGATTACTCCGCAAGTTTTCGTATCCCTGTACGCGTTATAGATATATTCGGCGGCGTAATGGTTTTTTATCACCTTATCCTCCACTATACCCATGCCCGTCTCTTCGACCGCCATCTTTGCAAGAGGAATCCTCATTTTATCGGCGGCGCAAGCCGCTGCAAAGAAAATTTTGTCAACCTGCTCCTGCGAGAACGTCGCGAACGCTTTTTGTGCGGCTCTGACTCTCTTTATCGCCTGCTCGAGAGCTTCGACTCCGTCGACTAATGCATACGTTTTTTCTTCCATAACACACTCCTGTCCTTTTATTTTTTATCTATATGCTTGCGGACAAAACCGCAAGAGAAGACGCCATATTTTCTTCTTTAATAATTATTCCGTCCGGAACTCTGAGCTTTGCCGGGGCGAAATTCCATATCGCTCTGACTCCGCTTTCCACCAGAATATCGCACACGCCCTGCGCTTCGGCTTCGGGAACGGTTATTATGCCTATCCCCACGTTTTCTTCGGCGCAATACCTTTTTATGTCTTCGGTAGGCAGAATTTTTTTACCGTTGTATTCTCCGATTTTTTCGGCGTTTTTATCGAACGCCGCTTTGATGCAAAGATTGTATTCGGCAAATCCTTCGTAGGAAAGAAGAGCGCACCCCAATCTTCCCGCTCCGACGATAACCGCGTTTTTTACCGCCCCGCAGTCGAGAGCCTCCTGCAAATGCTCCGCAAGCTCCTTTTTGCGATATCCGATTTTCGGTTTTCCGCTTCCGCTCACCGTCGCGAGATCCTTCCTTACCTGCACTTCGCCGTATCCGACGGCCTTTGCTATGGCTCCCGACGATATCGTTTCGTTGGTTTCGTCGTTCAAAGAATTGAGATAATGCAAGTATACCGGCAATCTTACCATCGCTGATTTGGAAATCTTTATATCAGTCACTTCTCGCCTCCTGTTACGTAATAAATTATACTACCTTCCGCGACGCTGCGGAAATATTTATTTTATATATCGATATATCATTATCGATATAACTATATCAAAAAGAAAAGCCTTTCGGCAAGCATTCCGAAAGACTTTGTTCAATTTTCGTTTTTTATATAAAAAACGGCGCGATTAAAGATAGCTTCTATTTTTTATCGAATATTTTTCTGCGCGTACGACACAGCTCGGTGATAAACAGATTGTCGAAAGGGGTGAGGACGTAGTTTTTTCTGTAAATCAAAACGTCCTTATAAACTCTGTCGTTGTCGCGGCAGTTTTTGGCGACGAGTCCGTATCTGACCAAAGTTTCCGCGGAAACGGGCGACGCCCACATAAACGCGTCGGCGTTGCCGGCGAGAATGTCGAACTGATTCGCTCTGTCGAACAGGAATATTTTGCGTCTGACGTTGTCGAAATGCTCTTCCTTTTTCGCCGAGGGAACGGGGACTGCCGGCGCGTCGGGATCGGCTTGAATAATTTCGACGTAGTTTTCAAGATCGGAATATTTTATCTCTTCAAGCTCCGCAAGCGGGCACGATTCGTTCATAACGAGCCGATATCCGAATTCCGTAACCAATTCGTATACGAGGTCTTTTTCTTCAAATATCTGCTTATAATACTTGTCGTAATTCCCGGCATAGCGGACTATTCCCAATCCGTAATTATCTTCGATTACGTTTTTTATTACTCCGGAGGAATTCGTCTCCCTGTACGTTATTTCCGCGTCGCTCTCGAAATTGATTGCGGCGGAAAAATTCGCAAACGCTTCTCCTATATAACTTGCGCGCGGAGCGGAGAGCGAAAATTTCTTTTTCTTCTCCGTCGGAAACCGCAACGCCTTTTCGGCTTCTTCTATTTCGCTCAATATTCTTTTTCCGTACATTACGAGTCGCGCTCCGTCCGGAGTCAGAGTCATTCCTTTGGCGTTACGGTCAAAAATCACTATATTGAGCTCTTTTTCAAGCTCTTTTATCGCTCGCGACAAATTTGGTTGCGCGACGTACAGCTCCTCCGCGGCTTTGTTTATAGAGCCCCTCTTCGCTATTTCCACGGCATATCTGAGATATTGTACGTTCATTTTGCTCCTTATAAAAAACCCGACTGTTTTTGTATTTATATGGCAAGCGCGCCGATATAACCGACGCGCGTCCGTCTTTTTATCCGACGTATCAGCCGTTTATTATTCCGTTTATCGCGACGACTATAAGCAGGTTTTTTACGACGTTGCTTCCTTCCGCAAAACGTGCGGAATACCGGATTTCCTGCGCGGGATTTTCCGTCACTTTTACCGCCTCGACGGGTTGCGTCTTCCCGTCGGCATACTCGTACACCGAATATGCGTTTTTCCGACAGTTGCCGAAAATAACGTATCGGGAAGAAAGCCTTTGCCCTTCGAACGGCTCTACCGAAAATTCGTTGCCGTTATTCTTTACGATAAACGTGCTTTCTTCCGCTATGCTCACGGTTGCCGACCGTTCTTTCGGGGAAAAGAATATTTGACCGATAAGAGAGTTGTTTTCCAGCTCGTAAAGCATCACACCGTTGATAACGGGCGTAAGTTTCATAACGGGAACCTCCCCGAAAAGGGGAACGTCGCCGGTATATTCAAACTTTTTCGGAAGAGTCGCTATCATTTTATTATTCCTCGTCTTGTCCGACCGTCGCGTCCGCGTCGGCATTCGCCGCCGCCTCTTTTCTGCGCGTTATTTCCGCAACGGCTTCCTGCTGTTCTTTCTCGTTAAACTTATAGAAGAAGAGAGGTATTATGGTAAGGAAGAAGGATAAAGCCGCAAGCCCTACCAACATAATCCACATAGTATCCTTTCCTCCCGCGGTAACCGAAGCGGTATCGTTGGGGGTAATGCCTGCCATATAATAAGCAAGAACGCCGACGAAGGCTCCTACCGCCATACCGATCTTGTTGATAAAGGTCTGCATTGCAAAGCAGATCCCCTCGGCTCTTTCTCCCGTCTTTAATTCAAGATACTCCACCGTATCCCCTATCATAGCGTAAGTAAGTATATTGCCGAAGCCCGAAGGTATGCCGGCTATTACGAGCGCCGCGATAAGAACGCCTATCGTAAGTCCCGAGGTATAATTTCCGTGATCGAACGCAATACCTACGACAAACGCGATAAGCATAGCCGCTCCGCCTACTATATGAGAGAATATATACGTCTTTCTTTTGCCGATTTTTTTAGTAAAATAAGGCACGAGCACAGAAGCAATGAGTCCTCCCGGCACTACCGACATCGTAAGAAGAGCGTACATGGATTCTCTGTTCATAACGTATTTTGCAAAATACAGACCGCCGGTATACGTAAAGAGCATTCGCGCGGCTCCTCCGATACCCGACAAGACGATGAGCATAAGAGGCTTGTTTTTGAACAACAGCTGGAGATTGTGTTTAAGCGAAGGGGGATTTTCCACCGATTGATTGCGCTCTTCCGTATTCTTGAACCCCACGAAAAACAACGGCGTGGCTATGGCTACGCAGACGAGCGTGATTATAAAATAAGTCATCCTCAGCTTTTCCGCCTTCATCGCAGGGTCGAGTCCCGCGGTAACGTTGTCGGTGATTATCGGCACGATAATGGTGACGAGTCCCGCGCCTGCGGTACAGAACAGTCTCGCTATCGTAAGCAGATTTCCCCTGCGGTAGGTGTCGTTCGACATAGCCGTGGAAAGCCCCCAGTAAGGAACGTCTGCAATCGTATAAATCACGCCCCAGACTATGTACATTATCGATATCGCCGCAAAACCGCCCGCATTATTGGGATACCAGGGCAAGAAACAAATTACGGTCATCGCCGCTATCGGAAACGCCATCCACTTAAGATACGGACGGCACTTACCCCATTTCGTGCGCGTTCTGTCCACGATAGAGCCCATAATCGGGTCGTTCATTGCGTCGAACACCCTCGCTCCCAGCATAAGGAACGCAACCGCAAGAGCAGAAAATCCTATTGCGTCGGTCATAAATACGGTAAGATACGAACCTATTATCGTACAAATTATATTTTGTCCGAAGCCGCATATAGAATAACTCAGACCTTCCTTCGGCTGCATTTCTCCGTCGCCGGGAACGGAGCCGAAAATCTTGTGTAAAAGCTTTGTCATGACAACTGTTTCCTTTTAATTTAATAAACATATCAATTATAACATAGCGTTCGCTTTAATTCAATACGCAAAATGCCCGTAATTTATTCCGCAATAAAATATTTATAAACAATTGACAAAGCCGATTAAAATCAATATAATAATAAAGCAAAACTAAATTCGCTGATATGGCTCAGTCGGTAGAGCACGTCCTTGGTAAGGACGGGGTCGGCAGTTCAAATCTGCCTATCAGCTCCAAAAAAGGGAATGATTTTCATTCCCTTTTGTTTTTTAGATTTCAAGCGCGTTCTC
>JBJFAO010000259.1:0-26164 GCA_051887955.1 Christensenellales bacterium | reverse complement strand
CGTCCTCGTACATTTTTATTTCTTCTATGACGACGCCTTTTTCCTTTTCGAGATTTTCTTCGGTAAAGGTGGCGTTGAACAGAAGGTCGGAGAGAATATCGGCGCACTTTTCGGCGTATTCGGAAAGACCTACCGTATAAAAAGCCGTCAGGTCTCTGCTCGTGTAGGCGTTGAGCGTAACTCCGCATTTGTCGGTTTCGTTGGCGATATCGAAGGCGGTGCGTTTTTCCGTGCCCTTAAATACGGTATGCTCGATAAAGTGCGAAATGCCGTTAGTTTCTTTGGTTTCGTAAAAACAACCCGCGCCCACGAACACGCCCAGCGCGAATGCCGCGCTGTTTTTGTGTCGCTCGTAAAAAATTTTTAAGCCGTCTTCGAGACGGATAAGCTTTGCCATTTCCGTAAATAGTCTCCGTTTTTTGCGTCTTTTCGTTTATTGACAAGTTGCCGTCGGTTTATCCGTCAGTCGAGATTTATCGGCGTGAGGAGCGCGAATTTGTATACGCTGACGGCGGAGCTGCAACAGGATTGCTTATCGGTGTAGTTCTGTCCTACGTATTCCGCCTGCGAACCCGTCTTTTTACTGCGGAGGAAAAATTTGAATTTGCCGAATTTGTCCTCGTCGATTATAAAATATCCGTTCTTTACCGCGTCGACGAACACGTCGACGCCCTTGCGGCAATTGTCGTAGCTTTTATAATCGCGGCTCTGGTAAAGAAGCTGTCCGTTATTTGCGTACAGCAGGAACACGAAGGGGGATTTTTCGTCCTCCTCGTCCACTCTGTCGATTATCCATTTGCCCGTTGCGCCCTGCTTGTTTTCCACGGCGGATTTCACTTCGTCCGGAATGGAAAACGCGGTGGTCACGACCTGAAAATCGGCTTCCGTCGCGTCGGTTATCGGAGAAACGGGGGCGAAACGCTTTACGCTCTCCACGGCGCTGAGACAGGATTTTTTGGTGGTGTAGGATTCTCCTACGTAGATTACGTTGTTGCTGGTGACGCTTTTAAGAAAATATTTGTAGTTTCCGAACTTGTCCGCTCTTACCGTAAACGCGCCGTTCGCTACCGAATTTACGAATTTTGCCACCGCGTCGGCGCAGCCTTCCACGGTTTTGTAGTCGCGGCTTTCGTACAGCAGCTGTCCGTTGTTGGCAAGAAGGTGATAGCGGAACCCGCCTATCGAGGAATTGCATATTTCGAATTTGCCCGTAACGCTCTTGACCGCGTCCTTCGTTTCGGTGGCGGCCGCCTCGTCCTTAGCCGTTTCGGCTGCGTTTTCTTCCGTCGTTACATTCTCGGGTTCTTTCTCGGGTTTCTTTTCGTCGGCTTTTTGTAAGGGATTTGCTCCGAACACCTCGTCCGCTTTCCCTCCGAACCTCGTTTTGGTCGGCTTTTCTCTCTTTGCTGTCGGCTCCGTTTCTTTTATTTCGGCTTTTTCGGCAGAGCTTTCTGCCCCTTCCGTTTTTTCTTCGACGACTTCGTCTACCTTTTCCTCCGCCCCGTCGTCGGCAACTACGGTTGCGTCGTCAATCTCGGCGACCTCTTCTGCAATAACCTCTTTTTCTTCCTTTTCGGGTTCGGTTTGTTCCGCCGTCGCTTCTTCGCTTACCGCCGCTTCTTCTGTTGCCGTTTGTTCTGTTACCGACGTTTCTTCGGTTGTCGTTTTTTCTTCGGTTTCCGCGACGATTGCGGCTTCTTCGGCTTCCGATTTTTCCTCGGGCTTATCTCCCGCCGATTTTTTGGAGTTTTTGGCGGCGCTCACGATTACGAGGATGAGAATAACGGCAAGAATTGCCACGGCTATCAACATCCAATTCTGTATCGTGACGAAGGACAAGGACACCTCGTCCAATAAAAATTCTTTCACGCCGGCAAGGGCAAAGGTCGCGTAAGACATAGTAAAAAGCTCCTTATTATAGCAATAAATTTATATTACTAATAATAAAACAAAATTATAAAAAAGTCAATAAATTGCAAACGAGAGAATAAAGTTCGGACAAAACACGGATACTACCGTTATGAAAAAAAAGACGTTTGTTGTTTTAATCGTCGCAATAGTCGTCGTCGCGTGCGTCGTCAGCTCGGCATACGCGCCCGCAGGCGCAGGTCTCGACATAAAGATAAACCTTGAAGGAGAGGTGAAAACGTATAGCTACAGGGTGCCGTTCGCGACTACGGTAAAAAGGGCTTTTAAGTACGGGGGCAGCTATTACAAGCTTTACAAAAACGAGTTTTTCGGCAACGAAAAAGCGTTTTTAAGATACCTTAATGCCGAAATTATTAAAGACGTCGAAGAATTGTGCGAAAGCGCGTACACGCCGTGCAAAGAGCCGGAGGCGAGGTTGTCCGACGACGGGTTTTTATATATCGAGGGGCAAAACGGCGGCAGGATCGACGAAAACGATTTATTAAAGAAGATAACGTATTCTCTGGATTCGTCCGCGGAGGTCGTCGCGGTAAAGGTTATTCTCCGTCCGAAAGAGACGGTAGAGTCGTTGAAAAAAAACACGGTGGAGCTGGCTACGTTTTCCACCGATTGTTCGACGAGCGGCGAGGGGCGAAAGCACAATATTTCCCAAGCGTGTAAAAAGCTCGACGGTGCGGTCGTCCCCTCCGGGGGCGTTTTGAGCTTTAATTGCGAAGTGGGCGCGCGCACCGAAAGCAACGGATTCAAGGAAGCGAGAGTAATAAACAACGGCGAATTCGTCAGCGGAGTGGGAGGAGGCGTCTGTCAGGTAAGCACCACTCTTTACGACGCGTGGCTCCTCTCCGGCAAGACGGTCGACGCTTCCGCGACGCATTCTTTACCCGTAAGCTACGTTGCGCCCTCTCTCGACGCGATGGTGAGCGAGGCGAGCGATCTCGTGTTGTCGAACAGGGGAAGATACCCGGCTTATATAAGGACGCGGTTCGACGGCAAAAAAATTACGGTAACGGTTTACGGCGAGCCGATAGGCTATTCGGTAAAACTGAGGAGCGAAGTTATAAAAATTATTCCCGGAGATTACGACGAAAGGTACGAAGAGCTCGATTGGGCGGAGGGCGAAGAGATGAGAATAACGAAAAAAGCCCGCGACGGAGTAGTCAGCGAGGCGTACAGAGATTTTTATAAAGACGGCGTTCTGATAAGGTCGGAAAGAATAAGGAGAAGCGTTTACAGGGCAAGCAGAGGAGAAATCGTGCGGAGAAACGCAGACGAGAATAATTGCCAAAAAAATAAATCTCCCGAATGTATAAAGAAAGACGGGGGGAGCAAAATATAGGTATAAACCAATTTCATAAGGAGGAAATTATGAAGAAAGAAATAGTAAGAACCGGCGAAAAACCCGGACGCGGCAAATACAGCTGCACCAACTGTCACACGGTGGTTACTCTTGACGCAAGCGACAAAATGCCCCCTTGCCCCAAGTGTACCAACAGCGAATTTACCAAAGCGTAACGTTAAATAACGAAACGAAATAAAAATCCGTCGGATATTAGCGACGGATAAAGAGAATAGTAGGTTGGCTTTTTTTGCCAACCTGCTTGCAAGTTTAAGAGAATTTCTCTTCTTTTTATAAAGGCGACGTAAAAACGTCAGTATGCCAAGAGCTCGAGAGCGCCTACGCCGGCGGCGATACCGCCGAAGATATAGAAGCATACGCCGTTTCCCGCGGAGGCGATTTCTCCGACGGTGAGGAGAGCGATAAGCACTCCTGCGACAATAGTGAGCAAGGATATTATTATATCGAAAACGAAAGCCTTTTTGCCGCGACGGCGCACGATGAACTTAACGAGCATGGCAAGTCCGTATATCGCTATAAGCGCGCCGATAATGATTACGAACCATTGCGCGATTGCGCCTTTGTATATTACGAGCAGAATGCCGAGGATAAAAACGACGAGTCCTACGAAAAAGTAGAGCAGGACGTCTCCCGCCGTGCTTTTACTGCTTATCATTTTTCGCAGATTGCTTACGGCGATAAAGAATCCGCCGAGGATCATACCGACGGAAAATACGGTGAGGAGTATTCCTACGATGGAAGTACCCGACATGCACAACAAAATACCCAGAAAAGCGAGCACCGCGCCGAAAAGTCTGATGGCGGTATAGCTTAAGGGAGAACGTTTTGCCGCTGCCGTAGCGGAGCTTGCGGTGGTGGCGGTTTGTTTTTTCTTAGCCATAATATATATCTCCTTACGTTTGGTTTCGTCGATATTGTAACATATCGGCGGTTCGTTTACAAACGAACGGATTAAGAAAAATAAATATTTTATTACAGCTTAAAACACCTTTGCAAATCCCGGTCTTTTCCGAGGACGAGAAGAGTTTGTTCCTTCGTGAGAACGGTATCGGGAGAAACGAGAGGGTTCATTACGCCGTTTTCTTTCGTTCCCAGAATATTTATGGAATATTTTTTCCTTATGTCGGTTTCTCCGACCGTTTTGCCCACCCATTGAGAGGGTACCGCGACTTCAAAAATGGAATATTCGCCGTCGAGTTCTATATAGTCGAATATGTGCTCCGAGCCGTAGCGGATAGCCGTCCAATTCGCAAGCTGGCGTTCCGGATACACGATTTCGTCGGCGCCGATTTTGGAGAGAAGCTTTGCCTGCCTGTCAGTTTCCGCTCTGGATACGACGAATTTTGCCCCCAGCTCTTTCAGAATCGAGGTCGTTTCGAGAGAGCTTTGAAAATCTCCTCCGATGGCGACTATACACACGTCGTAGTCGCTTACTCCGAGAGAACTCATAAATTCGGCGTTCGAGCTATCGCCTATCTGCGCCCCCGACACGAAGGGAAGCACGGCGTTTACGTTTTCTTCTATTTTATCTATAGCCATCACTTCCTGTTGAAGCTCGTTGAGTTTTTCGGCGATATGACTTCCGAAACGCCCCAAACCAATTAAAAGTATAGATTTCATTTTACCTCCTAACCTACCGAAAGCTTATCTTCCGGCAGTTTTGCGTTTGTTTTCGCGCTTGCGACCGCGGCGTAGATAAGGGTGAGACATCCCGCCCTGCCGAAGAACATCAGAGCCATCAGTATTATGCGCGAATATATGGAAAGAAGCGGCGTTATTCCCGTCGTGAGACCGACGGTGCCGATTGCCGAAGCCGTCTCGAAAAGGCAGGCGGAGAACGGAAGCTTTTCTATGACGGATATCATTACTCCGCCGACGAAAGCCAGAGCGATATAGGTCGAAGCTATCGCTATGGCGCGCCTGACTATCGTTTCGCCTATTCTGCGACCGAAAAGGTCGGTGTCTTCTTTTTTGCGAAAAACGGAAAACGCGGTCGCGACGAGTAAAGCCGCGGTAGTGGTTTTCATACCTCCCGCAGTCGAGCCCGGCGCGCCGCCTATGAGCATAAGAACCACTGTGACGGCTCGTCCCGCGTCGCTGAGAGAGGACGCGTCGACGGTGTTGAATCCCGCCGTTCTCGGCGATACCGCCTGAAACAGCGAACACAACAGGCGTTTTCCGAAGGGCATATAGGAAAATTCGGCAAAAAAGAAATATATCGCCGGCACGAAAATAAGTATAGCCGCGCTGCAAAGAATGAGCTTGCTCTGAACGCAGTATTTTTTTATGCGAAATCCGTATCTTTTTATATCTTCCCACGTTACGAAGCCGAGACCGCCTATGATTATCAGGAGCATGACGACGATATTTATCAAGGGATCGGAAGCGTATCCGGTAAGGGAAGAAAAGGGCGCGCTTTCCGTGCCGAGGATGTCGAAACCGGCATTGCAGAACGCGGAAACGGAATGAAACAGGGACGCCCATATTCCTTTCGCCCAGCCGAGGTTTTTGATAAACGCAGGCGCCATCGCCACGGCGCCGATAAATTCGCAGGCAAAAGTAAAGATGAAAATAAACTGCGTAAATTTGAGTATTCCGCTTATTTTCGGCGCGGATACCGCCTCTTGAACGGTGCTTCTTTGCGACAGTCCTATCTTAATGCCCAACGCTTTCGTCAGCAAAACCACTACCGTAACGACTCCCAGCCCCCCTATCTGAATGAGAAGCAATATCACTATTTGTCCGAAAAGCGACCAGTGGGTGGCGGTGTCCACGACTACGAGACCGGTAACGCACACCGCCGACACCGACGTAAAAAGGGCGTCGGAATAGGAGCAGGAGCTTCCGTCCGCGGAGGAAAAAGGTAAGACGAGCAGGATACTGCCTATGAGGATAAGTCCCAAAAAGCCGAGCAGTATTACGCGCGCCGAAGAAAAATATTTTTTTACGTTGAGCTTTTTCATTTTATATAATACGCAGGTCGTTGAAGAAGCCGGACGAAATTTTTCTTTCGTTCCGACGGGTTCTTTCTTTATATTATACACTAATTCCGAGACAATGTAAAACGGCGGAAAAATATTCGCGACAAATGAATATTTTGCCATAAAACCTACGGCGCGGTTTATCCGCGCCGCAGGCGATTATATACGTATAGGAAAAAACGACGCGGACAAATAATTTTCAGCTGTCGCAAACCGCCGTTTCGGGTTAGTCTGCCAAAGTTTCCGCGGGACGTTCCGTTTTAGCCGTCGCGGTTTTGTTTTTTTCGAGGAGCGCCGCGATTTTTTCCTTGTCGAGCTTTAACCGCGAGAAAATAATCATACCCGCTCCGACGAAAAGCACGACTCCGACGCACAATATCCAGCCTATACCGTCGCTTGCCTTTTGCGTCTGCACGGCGGCTCCGCTTACAAAGCCTATCGCCGAAAGAAGGGAGGTGGATACCGCCGTAACTATGCCTTGTCCCGCCTTATAGCAGAAGGTCATAACGCCTGCGAAAGTGCCCGTTCTGTCCTGCCCCGTCGCTTCTTTTTCGAGGACTACGACGTCGCCGACGAGAGCGAGAGGCATCGAATAAAGCACGCCGGTACCGAAGCCGGCGATCATGAGAGCGGGCGCGAGGCACAGCACGCCGAGGACGGGAGAGTTGAGAAGCAGGGCGTTGACGTATTTACGGCAGAGAAACGCCGTCAGCAACAGACAACACCCGACAAAGCTTATTGCAAGACCGGTAAACATGGAAAATTGTTTGCTTTTTTTCTTGGCAATCTTGCCCCAGACCAACTGACTTCCGATAGTGCAGGCGAGAAGAAGCCCCATAAGCACGTACATATAGGTCGTTTCGAGCTTGAAAGTAAAGGTAAAGACGTTGAAGCCGAGAGAAATTATCAAGGTCGCGCTCATCATTGCCACTACGTACCCGATGGCGATAATGCGCATTTCCTTGACCGCGAACGCGGAAAAGAAATTTCGGAGCACGCCGCCGAGGCGTATCTGCCCCGACTCTTCCCGTTTTTTGCGGAGCTCTGCGCGCACTTCCTTGTCGGTGGAAGAAAGCCCTCTTTTTTCCATTTCTTCGCGGACGTTGCGCATGTCGTATTTTATTTTTTCGTCGTTATCTCTCGCTTGCAAGGATTCGTCGCCGGAACGCAGTATCTTTATATATTTTGCGGTGGAAAGGAGAAGTATCGCGCTGGTTACTACGCATACGACGGTAGCGACGAGAGAAAAGTCGATATATCCCTGAGCCACCTGTTGTCCTTTGCGGAATTCCAATCCGAGAGATTGCAGGTATTCGACCGCCGCGACGGATTTTTCCGCGTTCGTTCCTACGAGGATACCGCTTACGTCGATGTTGTTTTGCGCCGCGTACGACGAAAGCGCGGCGACCGCGTCTTTTGCGTTGAGAAGAAGTTCGCCCGACGAAGAATAGATACCGGCGTATTTATTTTGGAAAGAACCCATAATCACGACGGGAAGAAGCATGCCGACGATATAAAAGACCGATCGTACCGCCTGAATGGTGGTGCGTTCGTTGTAGTCGTTGCTTATTTCCACGGAAAAGGCTCCGACGGGAGTGTAGTACATCGTATTGAAGGTTCTTAACAACACAAGAAAGATCGTAAAATAAAAGAACAGTCCCAAATCGGACAAAGAACGGTACGGCACGAACCAGACCGCGAGGGCGGAAATCATCATTCCTATCAACCCTATCAGCATAAACAGGTGACGTTTTCCGAAGATTTTACTGTTGAATTTGTCGGAAACGTAGCCCATAATAGGATCGCTTATTGCGTCGCAGACTACGGCGATACCGGTAGCTATACCCATAAGCGCCGCAAAGCCTTTGCCTACTCCGGGAAGAGCCATCGTTCCGAAAGAAACGATATACGTCGCCACGGTACAGCTGACCAAAGAATATCCGAGGTCGCCCAAGCCGAGAGCAATCATATCGAATACGCTTACGCTGCCGGCTCGTTTTTTTGAAGTTTTCATAGCGTCATTCTCCGAAAGACAGGATTTTTTAACAATTTACATATTAGCACGGCATAAAAAATTTGTAAATACCCATTCTCCGCCGTTGCGCGCACGCGATAATATTGTTGCTTTTTTAATTCATATTTGATATATTAAAATATACGAAAAAGTATTTTAGACTATACGAGGTAATATGAAATATATAGTTGTTCTCGGCGACGGGATGGCAGATTATCGCAGAGGGCCGTTGGGCGTGCACACTCCGCTTGAGCTTGCGAAAAAACCGAATATGGACGCGCTTGCGAAAGACGGTTTGGTCGGACTCGTCCGCACGGTCGACGAAGATATGAAGCCGGGAAGCGACGTCGCAAATCTGAGCGTGCTGGGGTACGATCCCAAGACGTGCTACACGGGCAGAGCGCCTCTCGAGGCTCTTTCTCTCGGCATAGATATGGCGGCGGACGATTCCGTGTTCAGAATGAATTTCGTCACTTTGTCGGAAAACGAAAATTTTTCCGAAAGGATTATGGAGGACTACTCCGCGGGAGAAATATCCTCGGCGGAAGGAAGAGAGCTCGTAGAGGCGATAAAAGAAGGGCTCGGAAACGGCTGTATGGAGTTTTTTGCGGGGACGAGCTACCGCAATTGCGCCATTTTGCGCGGCGCGCAGACGGAAGTTACGTTCACCCCTCCCCACGACATTACCGGTAAAGCGATAGGAGAATATCTTCCCAAAGGAGAGGGAAGCGAAATTTTCACTTCTTTGATAGAACGTTCGATAAACGTGCTGAAAGACCACCCCGTCAACGTAAAAAGAACGGAGGAAGGGAAAAACCCCGCCAACGCAATCTGGTTTTGGGGAAAGGGAACCAAACCGCGGCTGGAAAGCTTTTTCGACAAGTACTCTTTGCGCGGAGCGGTGATTTCCGCGGTGGACCTTCTAAAGGGGATAGCCGTCGGAGGGGGGCTCGAAGTAATAGAGGTCCCCGGCGCGACCGGCAATCTCAACACCGACTTTATGGGCAAAGCCAAGGCTTGCGTCGAGGCTCTGGAAAATAACGACTACGTTTATCTTCACTTCGAAGCGCCCGACGAATGCGGACATCAGGGGGACGCCGAGGGAAAGATAAAGTCGATAGAAAAAATCGACGAGGCGATAGGATATATTCTGGAAGAAATAAAAAAGAAGGGAGAAGATTTCGTTATGGCGGTTTTGCCCGACCATCCCACTCCCCTCGCGTTGAAAACGCATACGGCGGATCCCGTGCCGTTTATCGTATACAATTCGCTTCGACCTGCGCGCTGCGGTCTCGGATACAATGAAGAGGCGGCGCAGAAAGGTCTGTATCTAAGCAACGGACGCGCTCTCATACGTTTAATGTTGAAGAGCTGAAACATAAGAAAGGAGAACTTAAAATGGAACATTTGGATACCAAACAACTGAGAAAAGCCTATCTTGACTTTTTTGCGGAACGCAATCACGCGGTTATAGATTCCGCGTCGCTAATCCCCGATAACGATCCGACGGTTTTGTTTACCACCGCCGGTATGCATCCCCTCGTGCCGTATCTTCTCGGCGCGAAGCATCCCGCAGGCAAAAGGCTTACCGACGTGCAGAAATGCGTTCGTACCGGAGATATAGATTCCGTGGGCGACGCCACGCATTGCACCTTTTTCGAGATGCTCGGCAACTGGTCTCTCGGCGACTATTTCAAAAAAGAGAGCATCACGTATTCCTTCGAATTTTTGACGAAGGTATTGAAAATACCCGTGGAAAAAATAGCGGTGAGCGTGTTTGCCGGCGACGAAGATTGCGCCCGCGACGATTTTGCCGCAGACACGTGGATAGAGCTGGGAATAAAGAAAGAAAACGTGTATTTCCTGCCCAAGAAAAACAACTGGTGGGGACCTGCCGGACAGACGGGGCCCTGCGGACCGGATACCGAAATATTCATAATTTTGGATAAGGAAAAATGTTCTCCGGAGTGTTCTCCCGCCTGCGACTGCGGAAAGTTCGTGGAAATCTGGAACAACGTGTTTATGGAATTCGATAAAAAAGCCGACGGAACGTACGCTCCGCTCGCACAAAAGAACGTGGACACCGGTATGGGACTGGAGAGAACGGTCGCTATGCTCAACGGCTACGAATCCGTTTACGACGTGGACGTGTTCAAACCGATAATCGATTTGTTGAAGCAAAAGAGCGGCAAAGACGGAGAGGATAATATAAGGGCGATGAGAATTATAGCCGACCATATCCGCACGGCTACTTTTATGCTCGGCGACGAAAAGGGAATAACCCCCGGCAACGTAGACCAGGGCTATATTCTGCGCCGTCTTATCCGCCGCGCCGTCAGATTTGCCAGAACGCTCGAAATCGATTACTCCGTTCTTATCGACATAGCCAACAAATACATAGAAATTTACGGCGACCACTATAAAGAGCTGGTAACAAACGCCGAAAAAATAACGTCGGAGCTGGGCAAGGAAATAGATCGCTTTACAAAAACTCTTGCCACGGGGCTCAAAGAGTTTGAAAAGCTGCTCGGATATATTCAGAACAACCGTATTTCCGGGAAAGCCGCTTTCCGTCTTTACGATACCTTCGGCTTCCCGATAGAAATGACGGTCGAGCTTGCTCGCGACCACGGCGTAACCGTGGACGAAGAGGGCTTCCGCAACGCGTTTAAGGAGCATCAGGAAAAATCTCACGCGGGAGCGGAACAGAAATTCAAGGGCGGACTTGCCGACAACAGCGTGGCGACCTCCCGCCTGCATACCGCCACGCATCTTCTCAACGCCGCCCTCAAAAAGGTGCTCGGCGATTCCGGAATTCAACAAAAAGGCAGTAATATTACGGCGGAAAGACTCCGCTTCGACTTCAATTTCCCCCGTCCTCTTACGGCTGACGAAATAGCGGCGGTAGAAAGGGAGGTCAACGACGCGATAGCGGAAAAAATCGACGTCGTCTGCGAAGAAATGCCCCTCGAAGAAGCGCGCAAGAAGGGAGCCGTAGGCGTTTTCGGCGACAGATACGACGCTCTCGTAAAGGTATACGCGATAGGCGGACGCTCTATGGAGATCTGCGGAGGACCGCACGCGGGCAACACGGCGGAGCTGGGAAAATTCAAAATAGTCAAGGAACAATCCTCTTCCGCGGGCGTGCGCAGAATAAAAGCCGTGTTGACGGAGGGTTAAAATCAGAAAAATAATTCCGGCGCGTTTCATCGCGGTATTGCGGAAGAACTGCAAAAAAACGACGTCTTGTTTTATGCAAGGAATTAGGTTATAATAAAAATATGAAAAGGAACGGATTCTGCGTAAAAACGAAAAAGCGCGTTGCCGCGGTACTGACGGCGGCGCTTTGCGCTGTCGTTCTTTTTTGTTTTTCTGCCTGCGACTTGTTTCCGCAAGCCAACGAGGATAACAGGGAAAATATCGTAAAACCCGATATAAGCAAAGCCGCGTCCGATTACGAAAGCCAGACGATAAAGGGTTCCGAAGCGGTTGCGAAAGCCGAGTTTTCCATATATAAGAAAGGCAACGGTAAAGTTTTGCCGATAAAAACGGAGCAGATTTTCGAGATTTTACGGATAAGCGACGCCGACAGAATTTTCGTCGACTCGACGCTGCGGTCGGGAGCAACCGACGCCAGCCTCGTCGAGCTATATAAGAATATTCGCAACACGCTGGCGAAAGAAGACGAGCCTTACGACGCGACGACGGATCCCGTGGTTGAATATCTGCAAGGAAGCTCCGATTTCCGCTTTCGAGTCGGTTGGAACGATTTTTACAACGTAAAAGGAGAATACCGCTCCGAAAAGAACGGGTTTTCACGCTTTTTCGGCTTTGACGACAAAGTAATAAAGGACGCCGCGGGGGATATCGTTACCGATTTCGTATTGTCCGAAAGCCTCGTTTCGAGCGGTCTTTTAGATTTCAAAAAAGCCTCCGAATGGGTGGCAAAAGACGACGGAAGCAGGTATTTTTCCACCGAAAAAAACAAATTCGTATATCTTCTCGACGTCGACGAAGGGAAGCTTGGGACGATGCTTAAGGAAGAATTAAACCGCCTCGCGCCCTTCCTTGCTTATGCGGACATTCCGTCGGAAACGTACGAAAAAGTGGTAAAAACCGTATCGAAATGGGTAAAAATAAATCCATCTAATGTAACGGCGCTGGTTTCCGCAAACGGTTTGCCCGATAAGACGACCACCGAATGTTCGTTTGACGTCAACGTAAACCTTACCCAGCTGGACGAGGTATTGTATTTTATTTTCGGCAAGGATAAGAAAGAGGAAATCTCAAAGCTTATCCGTATCGCCGTTTTGGGTTTGAATCTCTGCGGAACCAACGGAGAGGACAATACCGTAGGATTCCGCGTATCTTTCCGTTCGGAAGAAAGCTTCCGTTACGGAGCGCAGTGCTCTTTCGAGGGCTCGGAGGAGTTTTTCGTCGGAGCGGACGAAGAGGCGGAGGGCAGGAAGATATTGGCGCCCGACGACCTGAAAGCCATTCCGGCAAGGCTTGCCGCTCTTATCGCCGGACAAACGAACGATAAGGCGGAATAATCGCGATACAAATCAAGGAAGGGAGTAAAGCTTTCGACTTTTAAGCCCCACAGCCCCCGCTACTGTATGAAGAAAGGAAATTTTCCGAAACCGTACGCCACTGAAAGGGAAGGCAGGTTCGTCGCCCGAGTCACCGTCGGACGACGCTTCGAGTCAGGATACTTGACTGTATAATAATCTATACGGAGGGTATAACCTACAATGAAAAGAAATTTTAAGACGACGGCGGTTTTGGCGTTGATCGTCGTTACGTGCGCGGCGTTTTTGCTTTGCGCCTGCGACGACGCCGACAACCTGCAAAAGACGGTTACTATCGTAATAGGCGAAGGAGACTCCGCCCGTACGACGGTGGAAACGACGGGAGCAAAATACCTGTTCGACGTGATGAACGAGCTTGCTCAGAAAGAGGAAAATCCCGTGATTATGAACGGGAGTTGGTCTTCCTACGGTCTTTTCGTGACGGAAATAGGCGGAGTTAAAGCGGAGGGAGAAAAGGAATATATTGCCATTCTTACCACCGACGAAACTTATTGGGACGCGACGGATTTTGCCGTAAAAAGAGAAATAGACGGAAAGAAATACGTGATGTCGGTATTGGGAATCTCTTCTCTTCCTCTTGTCGACGGAGAAAGCTATCTGTTCGTGCTCGCGACGTTTTAGAAATTGACTAAAAGAACGTTTTATATCCGTAAGCTTGTGCTGACGGCAGTCCTCGGCGCAAGCCTCAACGCGATTAAGTTTTGTCTTATGTATATCCCGAACGTGGAGGCGGTGACTCTCCTCGTCGTGGTATATACCTATTGCTTCGGCGCGTCGGTAGGGGTGCCGGCTACTCTCGTGTTTTGCGTTATAGAAGGATTTTTGTTCGGCTTCAATCCCACGTGGCTTGTTTCTTACTTTATTCATTGGTCGGCGGTTGCGATGGTTACGCAAGTATTAAAAACGCTGAAAATCAAAAATTCGGTAACCATAGCGATAATTATAGGGTTCGTAACCGCACTTTTCGGCATACAAAGCACTTTTGCGTATTTCCTTTTGGGCGGAGCCGTGGGGAAGGAAGGCTGGGTGGAAAGATTCTGGCTTACGTATTCCTCCGGTTGGGTCTTTTACGTGACTCAGGTCGCGTGCAATCTTATTCTTGTCGGCGTTGCGTTCCGTCCCCTTACGGGGCTTATGGGAAAACTGTCCGACAGGTATTTTTGCAAAAGCGAGGTTTGAGTTGTTTTTCCGTTTTCGTTTTGGTATAATAATTCGCAAGGAAAAACACGGAGGCTCTGATGCGCAACGTAATAATAAACGGTAAAAAATATATAGCTGAGGACGGCGCTCCTCTTAAAGAGATATTGAGCGGAGCGGGGTTTTATTTCCCGTGCGGAGGCAACGGCAAGTGCGGCAAGTGTCGCGTCGTATGCAAAGAGATAGCCCCTACCGAGCTCGATTACAGGTTTTTGACGGAAAGCGCGATAAAGGAAGGGGTTCGCGTCGCTTGCGACAAGAAAGCGGATAAAAGTCTCGATATAGAATGTGAAATTAACGACGTCGGCGCGCCGACGACGACGCTGAGAGAGTGTTCTGTGGCGGCGGTTATTTCCGATTCCGACATAGAGATATGTATTATGGGAGACGAGCCGGTGGAAACCGTCGTCAAGAGAAATCCCTTGTCGGAATATTCCTCGGAAGAAATCGTTGCCGAATACGGGAAAAATCCGACGGCGTTGACAAACGCGCTTCGCGCGGTAATAGGAAAAGAGAGCGTAGAGCTTTTCGAGAAGTACGGCGCGGCAAAAGCGAGCGTGACGGGGATAGCGGCAAAGGGGCTTTATCTGAAAATTCTCGCGGGACTTCCCTTAGACGCGGAGGCGGAGGAGGCGGAAAAGCGAAGCGAAGAGGACTCTTTCGGTCTGCCTACGGAAAGTCTTTATATTCTTCCCGTTATAAACGATTTTATAGGGGGCGAAATTCTTGCCGAAACCGTTTTACTGAAGGAAGGCAGTCTGCTTATAGACTGCGAGAAGACGGTGGTTTTCTATCGGATAGGAGAAAACGACGACGTGGCTACGGCGATATGGGATTGCGATTATTCGCCGGTTGCCGTAAGATGTATAAAGGCTGCGGCAAGGTTTCTGTTAAAGGAAGAGGGGCGTTACGACGTCTTTCTGACGGGAAGATATTCCGACGAGGTCGAGGAGGTTCTGACGGAGGCGGGAATATCGGTCGTACAACGCGAGAAAAAACCCGAGTCGGTCGCTTCGGCGGTTCTTTCTTTCAGAGTAAGAAGCAAGCTGTCAAAGGAAAAAAATCGCACTACCGCCGTAAAAATATACGACAACGAGCTTTTCCAGTCGTATTTAACCGAGGGATAAATCGGCGCAAAACCTTTTCGGGCGCGGCTCGCGACTTAAAAGAAGCTTAAAGAAAAATGAAAAAAATTGCATAAATTTTCCTGCTGACGATTTTCCGTCCGGCGTAAAAAACGAAAAAGACCGCGTTCGGCGGTCTTTCCTTTTGGGCAAAATCCGACCTTAGGACAGGCTTGCGACAAGGCGGACCGTATGACGAATTCGCAGATTAAATCTACCAATAAGCATATTTAGGTATGATAAAATCCGATAAACGGTATCCCGAACACCGAAAAACGCAAACAAGCATTTTTTGTCGCGAATAAAAAGCGCAGAAACGCGCTACGCGCATACGGAGAGGCGGGGTGCTTCGTGAGACGCTACGGTTTTGAATAAACGCGCGATTTTATGCAAACGAATGTGCATAAAAATAAAAATTGCAAGGCGCTTTCGTTTGACTTGTGTGCTCACTTAGTGTATTATTTATATAATCGTGTGTGTATACGCACGCGTATATAGGGGAGTATATGAAAAAAACAATTTTTATTGCCGTTTTGATTATGTCCGTTTGTTTGGTTTTGACGGCGTGTACCGCCGCCGAGGCCGACGTCGACGGCAAGACGAAAGTGGTGTTCGAGCTGGAAGGCGGAGTGTATAAAAACAGCGACCGACCGGTTACGTACTATTTCGGCTTTGCCGAAGGATCTCTCAATCTCATAAAAGATATGTTCGTTACGCAGTCCGGTTACGCTCTCGAAAAGACCGGGTATGAGGTCGAGGGCTGGTACAGAAGCAGAAGCGAAAATCCCGACGGGACGGTAGCCTACGACGGAAAATGGAATTTCGCCACCGACAGAGTGGGCGCGGAGGGCGTGACGCTCTATGCCAAATGGCAACCTCAGATTAAATATTCCTACAGAATCTATTACAAAAACGCCGAAGGCGCGGACGTCCCCGTAGGAGAGCCGTACTACGTGAGCGCGGGCGCGAAATTCAACGATATGTTGAAATACGCCTCCAACAAAAAGCCTGCCGGAACCACGTTTCTTAAATTCGTGGACGGAACCGGCGCCGACTGGGATACGGCGTTTGCTCATCCGGGCGGAGACGCAGACTGCGAGATAAAAGTCTACGCAAGCTATATAGAGGGAGATTGGGCGGTAGTCAGAACGGCTAACGAGCTCAGACTCAACAAGTCGAAAAACATTTATCTGATGAACGATATCAATTTGGGCGGAGCGGCGTTCTCTTTCGGAGATTATTCCGCTCTGTTTAACGGGAACGGTCATACCGTTAAAAATTTCTCGATTGCTTACGATCCGTCTAAAAACGGCTTGAAAGAGGATTACGAGGACGACAGCAAGTCCAGTCTCTACATAAGTATTTTCGGCGTGCTCGACGGAGCGACGGTGGAAAACGTGGTTTTTTCCGACGTGAAAGCCGAGGTAAAGACCACCTATTCGAACACATATAAAATTTATCTTGCGCCGGTTTGCAACCGCGCTATAAATTCCACGGTAAAGAACGTTTTCGTGACCGATTTCGAATACGTTTATACGCGCACGCCGTGGACGGGAAACGCCTCTCCGGATCCGACGGACGCAGAAAGGTATTTCCCCACCCTCGACAGGGCGTACGGAGTAAAGGACGAGAGCAGTTCGTTTGAAAATTGCCCCGTTTCTTTGAAAGCTGAATAAACCAACCTAATCTAACGAAGAAAAAGATAAAAAGGAGTCTTACAGTATGACACTCAGTAAAAAAAGCAAAAAAGTCATAGCGACGACGTTTGCCGTCGTTCTGCTAATCTGTTTGTCCGTTGCTCTTACCGCGTGCAAAAACCGCGGAGGAAAGTACAACAATCAGACCGACGCCCTTGTTTTTTCCACGCAGGAGCTGGATAAGGTGTTCAATCCCTTCTTTTCCACTTCCGCTACGGACAGCAATATAGTCGGACTTACGCAGATTTCCATGCTTGGCAACGATAAGCTCGGCAATCCCACCTACGGGGACAACGAAGCCGTCGTCGTAAAGGATATGCAGACGGTTACCGTCGGAGAAAAGGACGTGAATCAGACTACGACCTATTATTTCGTGCTCAAAAACAACGTGCGGTTTTCCAACGGAAGCTATCTTACGATGAAAGACGTTTTGTTCAATCTTTACGTCTATCTCGATCCCGTCTATACCGGCTCCGCCACCATGTATTCTACCGATATAGTGGGACTTAAAGAATATCGCACGCAGGCAAGGACCGAGGAAGAGCAGGACAGCTTCAAAAGGCAGTTCGAGCTGGTAGCCGAACAACGTATGCTCGCGCTCACCGACGCTTGTCAGGAAATAATCGACGCTCACAAAATCGACGGAACGGTGACGACCGACGCTCAGCTTCGCGCCAAGCTTGCCGAATACGTCGATACCGGCGCAAACGCGCATCTAATCGAAGACTACGACAAGATGCTCGTTCTTTTCAAGGAAGAGCTCGAAAACGACTACTCCAATTCTCTCAACGCGTTCCAGGATATCGTCTTTACCGACAAAAACGGAACGGTGTATAAGGGATTGTTTACAACGGACGTAGAGGTTTTCTTATATAACGAAGGATACATCACCTGGAATAAAAACGACGCAAAGCTCGAGTCCTCCCTTACCTACGAAGGAGGAGTAGCGGACCTTAAATCTTA
Source organism: Christensenellales bacterium (assembly GCA_051887955.1). GTDB lineage: Bacteria > Bacillota > Clostridia > Christensenellales > DTU072 > CAG-1782. The sequence continues at coordinate 8,310 of JBJFAO010000259.1, read as the reverse complement.
TACGAAAGAACAGGCGATAGCCACGGTTTATAACGACAAGATACCCACCTCCGTTACGGAAGTGCTGCAATACTGGAATACGTCGGTTACTCTCGACGAATATCTTACCAACCTTGCCATGGAAGAATACTTCCGTGATAACGGCAGCGAAATAAAGAGTATTTCGGGTATAAGCTTTGCCAACATGAGCGCGCCCGTTACCGTTAACGGAGTGGAATACGGAGTGCCCGTTTATGCCGACGGCACCAAAAACCAGGTGGTTTCCGGCAACGAGGTATTGAAAATAACCATCAACAACGTAGACCCCAAAGCTATCTGGAACTTTGCGTTTGCGATAGCGCCCATGTACTATTATTCCGACAGCGCGCATATCGCCGCTTTCGACTACATGGAAAACTTCGGCGTAGAGTATGCGTCGCAGAGCTTTATGACCAACGTAGTAAAAAGCCCCGATAAGATAGGCGTTCCCGTAGGCGCGGGACCTTACGCGGCGAGCAAGTCCAGCGGAGGACTCGAAAACGTGAGCGCGGGAGATTTTTACGACAAAGGTATAGTTTATTACGAGGCGAACCCCTATTACGTTATGGGCGAACCGAGAATAAAGAAGGTTCAGTATAAGGTGGTAGGAACCACGCAGGTTCTCAACGCCCTTTATACCAACGAAGTCGACTTTGCCGAACCAAACGCCAAGCCCGAAACGATAGCCGAGCTGAACGGCAAAAAGGGAGAAGGTATCGACAATAAGTCGGTCAAGACTTCCGGTTACGGATATATTGGCATAAACGCCGGCAAAGTACCCGACCTTAAAATACGTCAGGTAATAATGCACAGCATAAATACGCAGGAATGCGTGGACTATTATCAGACGACGGCGAAGGCGATTTATCGTTCCATGTCTTTGGCAAGCTGGGCGTATCCCGACGGATGCACTCCCTATTATCCTTATATAGGCGGAGCGGTTCCCGCAAATCTCGACGCGGTCAATCCTGCCTACAAGGACTTCGTGACGAGCAAGGGATACGTTGCCGGACAGAAACTCAGCGACGACGACCAGAAAGAGTTCTTGCTCGGCGAAATAATTGCCGCGGGTTACAAGGAAAACGCAAACGGCATTTACTATAAGGGCAACAACGTCCTTAAATACACCTTCACCATCGCGGGAGAAGAAAAGGATCACCCCGCTTACGCGGCTATGATGCACGCGAGTGAAATTCTCAACAAGATAGGTTTTCAAATCAACGTGACCACCGACGCCAACGCTTTGAAAAAGTTGTCCACGGGCGATCTTACCGTATGGGCGGCGGCGTGGGGTTCCACGATAGACCCCGATATGTATCAGGTTTATCACAAAGATTCCACCGCAACGAGCGTTCTTAACTGGGGTTATAAGCAAATAAAAGCCAACGTCGGCGGAAAGTACGATTATGAAAACGCTCTTATACAAGAGCTGTCCGAATTGATTGATTTGGGAAGAGAAACCAACGACCAGACGCAGCGCAAGGCTATTTACAGCGCGGCTCTCGACATAGTAATGCAGCTTGCAATAGAGTTGCCCACCTATCAGAGAGACGACCTCTTTGCCTACAACGTCAACAAAATCGACGCGTCCACTCTGACGCCCGATTCGGAACTGTCCCCCTATAAGGGATTGGTAAGCGATATACACAAGATATCGTTGAACGAAGAAAGATAAAAAAGGAATACCGTTTTCGCCCCGAACAGACATTCGGGGCGAAGGTACGTAAAGATGTTTAAGTATATTGTAAAGAGAATATTTATATCCATAATTATATTACTGGGCGTGTCGGTGATTATCTACACGCTCGTTCGGCTTATGCCCAACGACTATATCGACGAAAAGTACAAGTCGCAGTTGCAACAGGGCAGTATGACTCAGCAGGATATAGACGACTTCAAAAAGCTGTACGGCTTGTACAATCCCGAAGCGGAAATAAGAATAATCGTCGACGGAGAGACTTTTGCCAAAGACGTAAAGACAAAAGAGTACGAAACCGCTCTCGAAGCCGACGTTTTGTACGAGGATCTTGTGACGGGTACTTATAAGAGTGGCAACGACAGGCTGGAGATTTCCAGAGGAGACGACGGCACGCTCAATTTCAAAATAGTCAAAGTCACCTTTAAGGAAACCGTGACTACGGACGAAAAAACGCAAGAGCAGAAGACGGTGCAGGAGAAAAAGGAAGAAGTAGTTTATACCGGCAAAGTCGCCGTTTCCGCGGCAAACGAAAAAATAACCTTTTCGGTAAACGGCACGACGCTGGACAGCGAAAACGCATACGGAAAATTTTCCGGATGGAAGAGATTCGGCACCATTTTGCAGGGGTATTTTACCTGGATAGGAAACATGCTGAAGGGAGATCTCGGCACGTCGTTCAAATACGAAAAGCCGGTTGCGCAGGTCATCGGTGAAAACATGTGGATATCCTTTGCTATCGCTCTTATCGCGACGATATTGCAATTTCTCATAGCTATTCCGCTCGGAATATCGTCCGCAACGCACCAATATTCGGCGAGGGATTATCTCGTGACGATATTTACGATGCTCGGACTGTCCCTGCCGACTTATTTCTTCGCGGCGATAGTAATTAAGGTGTTTGCCGTGGACCTCGGCTGGTTGCCGACGTCGGGACTTGTCGACGCCGGGACGTACACCGCCGATTTCGCCGGAACAATGGCGAAAATTTTGAGTATGGCAAAACACCTTATCTTGCCGATATTCGTCAGCGTGTTGCTGTCGCTCGGCGGACTTATGAGGTATACGCGCACAAATACGCTGGAGGTTCTTAACGCGGATTATATCCGTACCGCGAGGGCAAAGGGACTTTCCGAAAGGACGGTTATTTATAAGCACGCCTTCCGCAACACCCTCATACCTTTGGCTACTTTGCTCGCCGGAATACTTCCGTCGTTGTTCGGCGGAATGATGATTACCGAACAGGTTTTTGCCATAGACGGTATAGGAAACCTCGCTTACAAGGCGCTGAAAGAGGGAGACGTGCCGTTTATTATGGGATATAATATGTTCCTCGCGATACTGACGGTAATAGGAACGCTGTTGTCCGACATTATGTATTCGATAGTGGACCCGCGTGTAAAATTAGGGAAATAGGGAGCGACAAACGATGAGAAAAAAAGACGAAATGAACGTGCTTGAAGCGGAAGAGTTGACCGCGGAAACCGAGGAACAGCGGGAAGTCGCCGTAAGCGTGAGCGAAAAGGAAATGGAAGCGGAGGCAAAACAGCAGGAAACCTACCGCGAAATGAGTCCTTTGAGCCTTGTGGCGAGAAGATTTTTCCGTTCTAAGCTCTCTATATGCGGACTGATAATGGTAGTGGGGCTGTTCTTATTCAGCTTCCTCGGTCCGGTTATATACACGCGTTGGTACGACGGGGATGCAAAGGGCAACGAATTTGTCGTAGACAGAACGCCCGTAGCCCGTTATACCTATACTAACGACACTTATATGGACGAAAACGGAAATATCGTCGAATACGTGGAGGCTATCGAAAAAATAATAGAGCTCAACCGCTATGCGGAGCCGGACGGAAATCACTTTCTCGGCACCGACGATCAGGGCTACGACGTGTTCACCAGGCTTATGTACGGCGGAAGGATATCCCTTACGATAGGCTTTATAGTAGTAATTCTGGAAACGATTATCGGAATACTTCTCGGCGGCCTCGCGGGATATTTCGGCGGTTGGGTAGACCAGCTTATCATGCGTATAGTGGATATTTTCAACTGTATTCCCACCCTTCCGATATTGCTTATAGCGTCGGCGGTTATCGACAGCTGGAAAATGGAAGGCTCGATTACCGACGACCAGCAGATATACGTGCTCATGGTTATGATTACTCTGTTCAGCTGGAGCGGAGTCGCCCGTATGGTAAGAGGGCAGATATTGGGATTGAGAGAACAGGAGTATATCACCGCTACGGAAGTAATGGGCTTGCCGACGGGCAGAAGAATTTTCCTTCACCTTATTCCCAACGTGATGCCGCAGCTTATAGTGTCGATGACGCTCGGTCTCGGCAGCGTAATTTTGTACGAATCGACCTTGAGCTATCTCGGTCTGGGCGTGCCTATAGGGAAAGCCGCCTGGGGTACGATGATAGCCTTGTCCAACGACCCGGTTGCATTGCAGTATCACGTCAACACCTGGTTGCCGGCAGGTTTAATGATAGTTATCGCCGTGCTCGGCTTCAATTTCGTCGGAGACGGACTGCGCGACGCAATGGATCCGAAAGCGAAGAAATAAAGGGGACGGACAGATGAAAAAGAAAACTACGAATTACATATCGATAAGCGAGAGCCGCAAAATACTCAAATACAACAACCGGCAGATGCGCAAATACGAAAAGCTCAAAAAGGCAAAGCGCACGTCGGAAGAGTATACCACGGTTATGCGCGACGAAAACAACATTATAGAAATCGACAATCTGCAAACGGTATTTTTTACCGATACCGGCACGGTGAAGTCGGTTAACGGCGTTTCTTTCGATATTCCTAAGAGCAAAATAGTCGGAGTTGTGGGAGAATCGGGCTGCGGCAAAAGCGTGACGAGCCTTTCCATTATGCAACTCGTACAGGCTCCTCAGGGACAGGTAATAGGGGGAGAAATCCGTTTTAATTCCGACTCGTTGGGTTACGACGGCGATAAAAAACTGGCTTACGACATTGCGAAAATGCCTACGGTGGAGATGTACAAGGTGCGCGGCAAGGACGTCACGATGATTTTTCAGGAACCGATGACGAGTCTTAATCCCGTATTTACCATAGGAAATCAGCTAGACGAAGTCAGCTTTACGCACAACCCGACCGTTACGAAAGAAGAGGCGAAAAAATGCAGTATAGAGATGCTCAAAAAGGTGGGTATCGCTATGCCCGAACACGTTTATAAAAGTTATCCGCACGAGCTGTCGGGAGGTATGCGACAGAGAGTTATGATAGCGATGGCTCTCGTGGGAGATCCAAAGCTCATTATTGCGGACGAACCTACTACCGCGCTCGACGTTACGATTCAGGCGCAGATACTGGAGCTTCTTAAAGAAATTCAGCGCGAACAGGGTTGTTCTATTATGTTAATAACGCACGACCTCGGAGTTATCGCCGAAATGGCGGACGAGGTGGTGGTAATGTACGCGGGTAAGGTTATCGAAAAGGGTACTGCGGAGGAGATTTTTCACAATCCGCTTCATCCGTATACGATAGGATTGCAGAAGAGCAAGCCTCTTATTACCTCTTCGTCGACCGAACCGCTCTATTCCATTCCGGGACAGGTGCCCAATCCGATAAACCTTCCCGACAGCTGTTATTTTAAGAACAGATGCGACAGATGTACCGGGAAATGCGACGGCGCGTATCCCGAAGAAATAAAGGTAAGCGATACGCATTACGTGTCCTGTTATCTCTACGGAAAGGAGGAAAACTGACGTGGGAAATACAAACGCAGACAAGCCCGTGTTGGAAGTCAGGGGACTTAAAAAATATTTTCCGATAGAAACCAATCTTTTCGGCAAGACGTTGCGCTCGTTGAAGGCGGTGGACGACATATCGTTTACGCTGGAAAAGGGCAAGACGCTCGGCGTCGTAGGAGAATCGGGCTGCGGAAAAACTACTCTCGGACGCACGATATTGAAGCTGCACGAAAGCGACGGCGGACAGATATTTTTCGACGGCAACGACATAACTAAGCTGAAAAAGAAAGCCATGCGCAAGTACAGAACGGATATGCAGCTCGTCTTTCAGGATCCGTATTCGAGCCTGCCTCCGAGAATGACCGTCGGGAATATTATAGGAGAAGCGGTAAAAGTACACAAAATCGTTCCCAAGAGTCAGGTTTCTACCTACGTTAGGGAAATAATGAAGAAGTGCGGTTTGCAGATGCAGTATTACGACAGGTATCCGCACGAATTTTCGGGCGGACAAAGACAGCGTATCTGTATAGCGCGCGCTTTGGCGGTAAAGCCGAAGCTCGTCATCTGCGACGAGCCTGTTTCCGCTCTCGACGTTTCCATACAGGCGCAGATAATCAATCTGCTTAAAGAGCTGCAGGATACGATGGGGCTTACGTATCTGTTCATATCTCACGATCTTTCCGTGGTCAAGTACATAACGGACGATATTCTGGTAATGTATCTGGGCAACATGATGGAAACGGGAGACACCGACGAGCTTTTCGACAATCCGCTGCATCCTTATACAAAGGCTCTTTTCAGCGCGGTGCCGATACCCGATCCGAAGGCGAAAACGCAGAGGATAATATTGCAGGGGGACATACCGTCGCCGGCAAATCCGCCTAAAGGCTGCAAGTTTCATACGCGCTGTTCCGAATGTATGAACGTGTGTCGGTTTAAGGAGCCGAGAGCGGTGGAAGTAATGCCGGGACACAGAGTGGCGTGTCACCTTTACGACGAGGAAATTATGTCCTGCCTCGACAAATACGACGCGGAGTACGAGGAGATATTGAGAAAAGAGGAAGAGGAAAAGCAAGAAAAACAATCGGCGAAAGGGATAAAGAAATTTTTTATCGACGTCGCCGCAAAAATAAAGACGGCGTTTGGAAATAAAGCGTCAAAAACGAAAAAAACTACCGAACGGCAGGAAACCGACGGAGAAAAGTCATGAAGAAATTTGTCGACGACGGAAGAACGGTTTACGATATGAGTAACGTCGGCGTCGGAAGGACGGAAAACAAGAAGGACGAAGGCGTAAAGCTCAGGCGCAAGGAGAAAACGGCGGCGATAAGAGCGGGTTTTGCCGTATACACGCCGATATTCTTGGGAGTAATCGCGTGTTTTACGCTGGTTGCCGTAGGTTTGTACTTTTGGCTGAAATAAATAAAGGGGTTATATATGAAAAAGAAGCTTTTGGTTTTGATTACGTTAATATCGGCGGTGTGTTTAATCTGTCTTACGGTTTGTTCCTGTACGACCAATAAGACGGGGGAGGCTCCGCTCGTAAACGGAGGCGCTGATACCGGCGGTTCCTCGGGATCGGCTACGCAGTCGCAAAAATTGCAGATAGTAAAGAGCGAATACAAGTTTACGCCCGAACAGGCTATGTCGCAATTAAAAGCCGAGTACCTTATCGAAAACGGCGGCTATAAAGACGACGATAAGGTTGTGGTTGTGGCGGCGTTGAAAAACGATTCCTTAATCGAATTATATAACGACCGTTATTCCGACAGCTACGCTACGGTGTCGGAATTTGCTTCGGGCATAGAGGGAGAAAAACAGAACGCGAAAATCCTCTCCGAGCAGGAGGCGTTCGTTGCGCGCCTTAAAGAAAAAGGCGTGTCCGCCGATATAAAATATTCTTATTCGGCGATTATAAACGCGGTTGCTATCGAAATAGAATACAAGGACCTGAAAAAGGTCGAAAAGACGGAGGGCGTCGAATATACCATACTTTCCGATACCTTCAATTTGCCCAAAAGCGTGGCGAGCGACGCTTCCACAATAACAAACGCGGTGGAAATTTATCCTACCGGCATATACGATTCTTCCAGCGCGATAGACAAAAACGGAAATAAAATAACGGGCAAGGGCACCGCGGTAGCGGTTCTTGACTCGGGATTCGATTGCTCTCACTCCGTGTTTTCCCGTATGCCGGATTGTACGGACGACGAGCTGCTTTTGGTGGAAAGCGACGTTCAGAGCTTTCTCGATACCCCCGGAAACAACGCGAGCAAATTTACCTCCGGACTTAAATTAAGTCAGGTTTATCTCAATGCAAAGATTCCTTACGCGTACGACTACGCCGACAAGGATCCCGACGTAATGCCCTACGACTCCGAGCACGGCACTCACGTCGCAGGTATAATAGCCGGCTTTGACGACGTGATAACCGGCATAGCGGTCGACACTCAGCTGGTACTGATGAAGGTATTCCCCGATCATGACGACGGAGGCAAAACGGAGGATATCCTCTGCGCGTTGGAAGACGCGGTTTTGCTTAACGTGGACGCCATAAATATGTCTTTGGGTTCCTCTTGCGGATTTTCCAGAGAAGAGGACAACGACCGTCTCAATAGGGTTTATACTGCGATAGGTCAGGCCGGAATAGGTCTTATCACCGCCGCGAGCAACGATTACAGCGCAGGCTTCGGCGGAGCGGAAGGCAACACCAACAAGGTTACCAATCCCGATTCGGGCACGGTAGGGTCTCCTTCCACGTATGCGTCCTCTCTTTCGGTGGCTTCCATAAGCGGAACGAAGAGCAGATACGTAGTAGCGAACGGTTCGCAGGTGTTCTTCTTTAAGGAGTCGAACTCGATTTCCGGCGAC
>JBJFAO010000258.1:0-5249 GCA_051887955.1 Christensenellales bacterium | reverse complement strand
AATAATCGGATCGGTAAAAAGCAAGTAACCTGAAAAGTTACGATAACTGACTATCTAAAAAAATTGCCCCCGACCGTCGCGTTCCGACGGTCGGGAAAGGCATTTTTGCACACGTAACGAGCGCACGCGCACGTAAATAAATAAAATACGTGAAGAAAAGGCGCAGAGATAAAACAACGTAATAATTACAAACTAAACGTATACGGGGACAACGCAGATTTGTCCGCAACTTAATTTCGGAAATAACACGCGGTATACCGCGATTAAAATACAGGCGCAAGCCGAAAAAGGAATAAAAATGAAAAAATTAACAGCCAAACAGAAGAAAATCGTCGACATCGTAGTGACTTGCATAGAGGTGGTGATAGTGCTTATCGGTATTATCATTTCCGCTATCGTAATTTCCAATCCGATAATATCTTCGGGAGAAGTGTCGGGAGGAAAGATAAAGCTTATGCCGGTACTGTCCGACTCCATGGCAGGCAACGAAAAGACGAGCTTTAAGAAAGGAGATCTCGTTATCGCAAAGACGCCCGACGACGTCAGAGCTCTGGCGGTGGGAGACATCATCACGTTTAAGTACAACATTAACGGCGTGGACGTACTCAATACCCACAGAATTATCGAAGTATTGCCCGGCGCTGACGGCAAAGCGGATACGTATATCACTCACGGTGACAACAACCCCGTCGGAAGCAACGAAACCGTCAATCCGAACGCGGTGCTCGCCGTATACACCACGCACCTGAAGGGGGTAGGTAAAGCGATATTCTGGTTGCAGAATTCCACCAACTTCCTGTTGGTCATCGTGCTTCCCCTCGCATTGCTGTTTATTTACAACATAGTAATGTTCGTTCGTATGCTTATGCAGTGGAAGATGGAGAAAGTCGCTTCCGCCAACAACGGCGCGGCTGCCGTCGACGAGGAAGAAATCAAGCGCAAAGCTATAGAAGAATATCTTGCTTCTCAGGCAAAAGCCACCGATAAAGAAAGCTCGGAGGGCGAGGCGGCAGGAGCCGAAGAAAACAAAACGGAAGAATAATTTAATAACGGAAAAAGCATAACTAAATTACTCCGCGAGGCGCTCTGACAAAAAGAGAGCGCCTCGCGGAAAAGGGACAACTTGGCAAAGAAAGCGAGAGAAGAAGAGGTTCGGACGACGGCGCAGGATAAGCACCTGCAAAAAAAATACGAATACGTCGTTCAGAATAAAAAAGCGAGGCAGGCGGCAAAGCACAGCAAAGCCGTAAAGCTGGCGGCTGTTATTACGGTCGTCGTGTTGCTTCTCGCTACGATTCCTTTTGCCTTTTATACCGCGGTTCAGCACATGGTAGAGCTCAACAATATGAAGATATTCGTTGAGGAATCGGGCAGTAAGGTCTTGACTCTTTCCCATTTCAAAACGATGGAAAACGGGAGCGAGGTCATTGAAATAACCGGTCCCGAGGCTATGACCAACACCACTTTTGCCAGCGGAAAGAGTATGGCGGGCAACGTGGCTATAGAGGATAAATTTTTGGATATTCTGGATACCGACGGTAGCTTTACTTTCGAAGACGATTATTTCGTTGCCGGTACGTTTTACGTTCAGAACGTGACCGATTCGACCAGGTTTTACGGGGAGAGGATACACCTTGACAAAGCGACGCTCGGCGCGGAGCACGCGTTGAGAATAATGGTAATCAAAGAGGACAAAATCAACGTTTACGCCACCTACCAAAGGGACAAAAAGGGCAACGTTATTTATTTGGACGAAGCCGGGCGAAGGATATTGTCCGACGGCAACGGCTATTATTACTTAGCGGACGAGGAGAAAATTTACGTCGAGCAGAACGGCTCTCCCGTCAGGGAAAGGGTAGTTCCTTTGGCGGGGACTTACACCGAGAGGACTATAGCGTACGCCGAGGACGGAACGAGATACCTTGCGAAAGCTCCCGAAGGGGATTGGATGACGCAACCGTTTTACGACGACGAATACATATTGTTTACCGACGGGTTAAAAATAGAGCCCAACGAGCAGGTAAAGTACACGATTGTTATATGGTTCGAGGGATACGACGATCAATGCGTGGACGCGATACTCAAAGGAGAGGTAAAAATCTCCATGAGCTTTGCGACGGCGGAATAAGAGGAAGTTATGAAGAAGAGTTGGGGTAAAAAGTTAATCTATATGGCTTTGGTGCTCGTGGCGTTGACGGCGGTATTGTCCACGGCGACTTTCGCCTGGTACAGCGCTATCAACAGAGCCGGCATCTATGACGTGACCTTTACCGCTTCTTCCAACAGTCTCGCCAGCTTATTAAAAATAGGCCCGACGATAACTTCCGACGAGAGCAGTATTACTCTTTCGCCCTCCGAAAGCGCGTTAAAACCTATGATACCGAAAAGTCGGGCTACGATAGGGGAGACCAAGTACGCCGATTTTATATTCTTTACGGAAACGTATGAAAATAAGGACGAAAACGGCGATATGCTCATAGTCAAGGACGGAGTGGACTGTACTCCCGCTTACCTTGCCGCAGGAACGCAGAACGGGTTTTACGTGATAAACACGGCTTCCGCTAAGATAGAGGTCAAGGTCAATTATTCGATTACGAGCGATTATACGCTGGGAGCAAAGCTGAGGATAGCGCTCTTTATGGGCGAAGAGGAAAGCGAAGCTACCTTGCAGGGGATATTCCACCTTGCCGGGCAAGCCGTTCATTACGGACAGCTTGTGGCTGGAAATAAGAGCGACGAGCAGACCGCAATGACGGACGTATACAAGCGGAGCGGAGAGATAAAGATAGAGTTTAATTCCGGCGAAGCCAAGTATTTCCGTCTCGTGGTATGGTACGACGGTTGCGATATGAAATATACCGACGGAGAAGAGGTATACGACGAAGAAAACGACAGATACGCAGGAAAGACGAGCAAGTTTTCCGTCACGTTCGAGGACGCGGGACTTGCCGACGGAGAGTAATAAATGAAAAAGTCGAAAGGATTGATTTTGTCGTCGATAATAATGATTGTGCTGGTGACGTTGGCTTTGTCTACCGCGACTTTCGCGTGGTTTTCGTCGGGCAACGTAGTCAATATAGCGACGATAGCGTTTTTTGCTTCGTCGGGGACGGACGCGGAGTCCAATGATCTTGTACTTACCTGGGATAAAAGCTCGGTGCCCGACAGGGGACAGGATCTCGCGTTTGCTCAAATGGGAAATATGGATCCGATGGTTCCTCTCAATAAGCCCGTCGTAGGGACGAGCCTTTATGAAAGCTTCGTCGGCGACAACTTTTTCACCGCGTTGGAAACGGTAGGCGTGGCGGAAAACAGATTTACGAGCGAACCGATTGCGGCAAATCCCGTGGTTTGTACGTCGTCGGTCGGAGCTTATGACAAGTTTTTTGCCGTCAACAAAAACGAAGCCTTCGGACTGTACGTTACGGCGGAATACGAAATTTCGGGAGAGAATTCCTCCGCTTTGCGTGTGGCAATGTTCGTAAACGGCAAGCTTTGCGGAATTATGTGCAACGCGGAAGAAGTCACTTACGGAGAGATAGTCAACGGCGAGCTTACCTCGTCGTTGCCGACGGACAAGGATTCGGTTGCGCCGAGCGGAGAGCTGCATTTCCGACTGGGCGCAAACGACGGTACGGATAACAACAAGGCGGAGATAAGGCTGGTCGCCTGGTACGACGGCAATTCGTTAAACAACGCGGGACAAAGCCTTTCGGCAAGGTTTGAAAAACTCAAATTTACAGGCGCTTACGTAGAAGCGTGAGCGACAGGAGAATAAATAATGACGTTCGGAGCTTTTTTTCTTGATTTTGTAAAGATTTTCTTCGGGGGGATACTCGGTTTGTTTTTCTCGTCGAGTTCCATCGGCAACAACGGCGGAATAATCGGCGCGCTGTATCAGATGTTCAATATCCCCGAATATATAAAGGTATTCAACGAATATAAAGGAAGCCTTTCCACCGGCGGAATAATCGGCGCGATAGCCTGCTTCATTCTCGTCGTAGCGGTGTTCGGCGTGCTTATCTGGCAGATAATATTCTGGTCGAAGAGATTGTTTAAGAAGATTTTCGGGGACAAGGTTCTCAATCAGGATTTGGTGGACGAAATCAACACGTTAAAGAAAGAGCTCGTCAAGACTACCAAGGAAAAGGACCGTATTCTCGGTCTCAAAGTGGCGTATCAGGGATACGATATAATAGAGGGAGAAGAGGGCGAGGACACTTCGTCGGAGAAAAAAGAGGGCGAAAGCCGTTTTTATAAGCTTACCGAAGTCGACAACTACTACGCCGATCCCGAATTCAAGCCGAGAGAATTTCATTGCTACGATTTGTCGCTTGAGCAGATATGCGACCGCTTCAGAAATTACGCCGCCAACAATCCCGATCGTCCGTGGCGTAAGCTGTATTACGAGCCGAAAACGATAAGGCTGTTTTTCTCATCCTTAGCTACTACGAGACTTATTATCCTTCAAGGTATATCCGGTACAGGTAAAACCTCTTTGCCGGAATGTCTGGGACACTTTTTGCAAAATCCCACGACGATAGCTTCCGTTCAGCCGTCCTGGCGCGACCGTACCGAGCTATTCGGATACTTCAACGAATTTACCAAGCGTTTTAACGAAACCGAGGTATTGAAAGCCATGTACGACGCGACCTACAACAACAACGTATACATTACCGTTCTGGACGAAATGAACATAGCGCGTGTCGAGTATTACTTTGCGGAAATGTTGTCCATATTGGAAATGCCGTCGAGAGATCAATGGGTAGTCGACCTCGTTCCGAGCGGCTGGCCGAGCGACCCGAAGCACGTAGTCAAGGGGCGTTTTTCTCTTCCGCAGAATATGTGGTACGTAGGCACGGCAAACAACGACGACAGTACCTTCGCCATATCCGATAAGGTTTATGACCGTGGTATGCCCATAAACATAAACAGCAAAGCCGCGCCTTTCGAGGCTCCGCTTACCGAAGGACTGCCGATAGACTACACGTATCTTGAAAGTCTTTTTAAGAAGGCGCAGGAAGAGCATAAGGTAAGCGACGAAAACCTGAAAAAATTCGAGGATATGGACAATTACGTTATAGAGCATTTCCGTCTTGCGTTCGGTAACCGTATCGTAAAACAGCTGAGAGAGTTCGTTCCCGTTTACGTCGCGTGCGGCGGTACCGAAATAGACGGTCTCGACTACGTCCTTTGCAACAAAATTCTGCGTAAGTTCGAGTCCCTCAACCTTGCTTATATACGAGACG
>JBJFAO010000257.1:0-5393 GCA_051887955.1 Christensenellales bacterium | reverse complement strand
AAGCTTTCACAAAACCTCCCTCGGAGGGAAAATTCTTGTCAGACACGGAATAGATTATGCGACGATACTTTCGATAGTCAACGGAATGACGTATAACGGAATAGGAAATTCGATGCCTAAACTAAAGGAGAACTTGCCTAAAATACCCGCTCAAAAAGATGAGTCGACGTTGAGCGCGATTTTATCCGATAACGGCATAGATCTAACCGCACGAGCAAAAGAGGGTAAACTGAGTCCTGTTTTCGGGAGAGAAAAGGAAATAGAACGCATAATACGGATACTTTCTAGGAAATATAAAAACAACCCTATTATCGTCGGAGAACCGGGCGTAGGAAAAACCGCGATAGTAGAAGGTCTGGCGCAAAGAATCGCAGACGGGAACGTTCCCGAATTTCTGTCAGGAAAGACAATATACAGTCTTAACGTAAACAGTCTCGTATCCGGCACCCGTTATAGGGGGGAGCTGGAGGACAAAATTAAAAATCTTCTTGCCGAACTGAACGGAAAAAATATCATTTTGTTTATCGACGAAATGCATACCATAGTTTCCGCGGGAAGCTCGGAAGGAGGAATGAATATAGGCAATATTTTGAAACCGGTACTCGTAGGCGGAGAATTGAGCACTATAGGGGCGACAACGTTAGCGGAGTACAGAAAATTTATCGAAAAGGATACGGCGCTCGAAAGACGGTTTATGACGGTAAACGTCGAGGAGCCTACGCAAAGCGAAGCGTTGCACGTGTTGGAGGGACTCAAAGAAAAATTCGAAATTCACCACGGCATTAAAATAGGCGACGAAGCCGTTAAAGGAGCGGTAGAACTGTCTGCAAGATATATAAGCGAACGCTTTTTACCCGATAAAGCTATAGACGTACTGGACGAAGCGTGCAGTAAAAAGAGAAGCTCAGGAGAGGGAATCCTTACTAAGGAAGACGTAAAAGACGTAATTTCCGAAATGACGGGCATACCTCTGCAGAAACTGAGCGCGGAAGAAACTACCGAGCTTATCGATATGGAAAAAATCTTAACTGAAAAAGTAAAGGGGCAAGACGAAGCCATAAGCGTGATTGCCAAGACTATCAGAAGAGCGAGAAGCGGGCTTAAAGACTCTGGAAGACCGGTCGGTTCGTTTTTGTTTTTAGGTTCGACAGGAGTAGGAAAAACGGAGACGGCGAAAGCCCTTGCCGAATTTCTGTTCGGGAGCGAAAACGCTCTGATAAGGTTCGATATGAGCGAATATATGGAAAAAATATCCGCGAGCAGGCTAATAGGCGCGCCGCCAGGATACGTCGGATACGACGAAGGGGGATTGTTGACGGAAGCGGTGCGCAGAAAACCGTATTGCGTCGTCTTATTCGACGAAGTGGAGAAAGCGCATCCGGACGTATACGACATCCTTTTGCAGGTTCTGGACGACGGCAGGTTGACAGACGCGAAAGGAAGAGTAGTCAATTTCAAAAATTCGATAATAATTATGACGAGCAATATAGGCTCGGAAGAGATGAAAACGCAAAAGAAAGTGGGATTCGGGGATAAAACGACCGACGAAAAAGAGATAAGGGCGGAAGCGTTAAAAAAGACTATGCGTCCCGAGTTTATAAACAGAATAGACAATATAGTAGTATTTAATAAATTAAGTAAGGAAAATATTGCGGAGATAGCGAATTTACAGATAGAAAGGTTAAAAGAAGTATTGAAGGCAGAAAGGAACGTCGTTTTGGAGGTTTCGGAAGAAACAGTCGGACGCCTCGCCGAAAAATCTTTTGACAGGGAATACGGAGCAAGACCTCTGAAAAGGATTATAGAAACGGAACTGGAGGACAAGCTCAGCGAAGAAATATTGAAACACGATTTGAAAAATACGGCTGTGAAGATTGTGCTGGAATCCGAAGAGCCGAAAATAATAATAGCAGGAGGTTAGCAAACATGCGTATTGAGATTATCTCTAAAAACTACCGACTCGATGAAGAATTAAAAAATCTTATTACGAAAAAACTTTCGAAATTCGACAAGTATTTCGACAAAGAAGCCACGGCAAAAGTAAAACTTACTATTGCGGGCAACAGCAACGTGATGGAAATTACCATAGACGCCGGCGGATGCACCGTAAGGAGCTCCTGTTCCGGCGATAAAATGAATGAAAATATAGACGTTCTTCTGCCTAAACTCGAAAGACAGATAGTAAAATACCACGATAAGTTCGGAACGCGCATAAAGAAAGGAGCGTTGGACGGTAAGACTTTGTATGAAACCGTCGCCGAAGAAGATAAAAAAGGAAACGTCGTTAAAGTGAAGAAATTCAACGTTTCCGTAACGACCGTAGACAACGCCGTTGAAGAAATGGAGCTTCTCAATCACAACTTTTATATCTTCGTCAACGGCGAGAACAATAAAGTTTCCGTTCTCTATAGGCGCAACGACGGGGATTACGGACTGATAGAACCCGAATATTGATTTTATGGAAATCGGAATAAGCACGGCCTCCTTCTTCTCGAAGGAGACGACGGAGGCCTCGTTTGAAATCTTACATAGACTTGATATTCCCGTTTGCGAAATATTTCTTAGTACTTTTTCGGAATACGCGGATGACTTTATCGACTTGATTTTACAGGTGAAAGGGGATATCAGAATACATTCCGTGCATACTTTGAATCAACAGTACGAACCTGAGCTTTTCAACCCCACGGAAAGGACGAGGAAAGATTGCGAAAAAATTTATAAACACGTCGGATACGACGCTCACAGGTTGGGAGCGTCGTATTATACTTTCCACGGTCCGGCAAAATTCAAGAAGCTGCCTTATACTCACGACTACGAAAAAATCGGAAAAAGAGTACAAGAATTATGCGTTTTGCTCGACGAAGCGAGTAATGGAACAACAAAACTTACTTACGAAAACGTTCATTGGACTTTTTTTAATACGCCGGAGTATTTTGAAAATCTTAAAAAATACACCGACGTTTTTACTTGCCTTGATATAAAACAGGCTTTCTTATCCGGATTTGACATATACGATTACGTCGAATGTATGGGCGACAGGTTAAAAACGGTGCATATCTGCGATTATGACGAGAACGGCAGACTCGTAATGCCCGGAAAAGGTATTTTTGATTTTACAAAGCTTTTTTCCGTTTTAATCGGAAACGGATTTGACGGAGCGGGACTGATTGAGGTATACTCAAATAACTACGACAGTTACGACGAGCTTGCAAAAAGCTACGATTATCTTAACGAATGTTTATATAAAGCAAAAAATAACGGAGGAATATAATAAAATGGCACAAAAAAGAGAAGCAATACGTTTCGATTATAACAATATGATGGTCGATTACGTCGGCGAAAAGGGAATAAGCGAAAAAGAACTCGCTTCCTACAAGTCGGTTGCAAAATCCGCTTTTGCTTCGGTAAAAGAGGGCAGAGGCAAAAATATGATGGGCTGGACGGAGCTGGCGTATAATCAAAAAGACGTGGTTGAAGATATTATAGCTACGGCTAAAGAGGTAAGAAAAAAATTCGACACCTTCGTAGTGCTCGGTATCGGCGGCTCGGCGCTCGGTCCGATGGCTATATTCCAAGCTCTTTGCCATCTGCATCACAACGAGTTGAAAAAGAGCGTCAGAAAAGCGCCGAAGTTTTACGTGGAAGATAACGTCGATCCGGAAAGAATGTCCGCATTGCTTGACGTTATAGACGTTAATAAGACAATGTTCAACGTAATAACGAAGAGCGGGTCTACGAGCGAGACTATGAGTCAATATCTGATAATAATGGATATCCTGAAAAAAGAGTTGGGAGAAAAAGCGTCGGAGCACATTATCGCTACCACCTCCGAGAGCAAGGGTAATCTTATAAAGATAGCTCGCGAGGAAAATCTGAAGACCTTTTATATCCCCGACGGAGTGGGAGGACGGTTCAGCGAGTTGTGCCCCGTAGGTCTATTGCCGGCAGCCGTTTTGGGAATAAATATAAAACAGCTTCTTAAAGGAGCGGAATTTATGGATAAAAAATGCGCTACGGACAATCCTTACAAAAATCCTGCGTTGATGGCTGCTTTACTTCAATTTATTGCTATGAAAAAAGGATGCAATATTTCTGTAATGATGCCTTATGCCGACAGTCTTAAGCTTATGGCAGACTGGTATGCGCAGCTTTGGGGAGAAAGCCTCGGTAAGGCGGTTGACCTCGAAGGCAAGACCGTAAACGTGGGACAGACGCCTGTCAAAGCTCTCGGAGTAACCGATCAGCACAGCCAGGTACAGCTTTATACTGAAGGACCGTACGATAAAGTGATTACTCTTATAGGCGTAGACGCATACCGCTCTACCGTTACCATCGCGGACGGTTGCCAAAGCATCCCTGCCGTTAATTTCCTTTGCGGACACACAATGAACGAGCTCATAACTGCCGAAATGAACGCTACAGAATATGCTCTTACCGTAAAAGGCAGGTTAAACAATCGCATAACCCTTCCCGAAGTTAACGCTTTTACTATGGGACAGCTTATGATGTTCTTTATGCTGCAGACCGCTTACACCGGCGCGCTTTTGAATATCGATACGTTTAATCAGCCCGGAGTGGAGGAAGGCAAGAACGCAACGTACGCCCTGTTGGGAAGAGAAGGATACGAAGCTAAAAAGCGTGAGCTCGATTCCAAGAAAGAAAAGAGTGCGAAATTCATAATTTAGTATCCATAGATACAAAATAATCTAAAAATCGGCGCAAATGCGTCGATTTTTTTCGATGTAATAAAATTAGTTATAAAAAAAAGAGCTCCGTCAATTACGGAGCTCTTTATGCTCTTCGTCCGATTAACGAACGGTAGCCTTTTCAAGGTAGGAAGTAAACGATTTGGACATAAACAATCCTGCGCCGGCAACAATACATATCGCTATGTCTGCGAAGGTAAACGAATTGTACAGGAAGCTCCACGCTACCGCAGTATAATTGGGGTCGTCCGAACCGAATACGAAAATACCGCTGACGACGTGGGCGAAATAACGCAGTACGCTTACCATGATTGCTCCGAACAGGAATTGAAGGACTTTTTTGTCACGGAAAATATCGAGCTCCTTAAACAATCCGGCAAGACCTATCGAACCGAAAGCTATCGGATAGTCGAGCAAAAATTGAGCCGGGTGATAGAACCAGGGGGATTGAATAAACTGCAGAAGTCCGTATACGGCGCCTACGAGCAAACCTTTTCTCACGCCGAACATATAGGAAAAAATCATAAGCGGCAAGAGGCTTGCGAACGTTATAGAACCGCCTTGCGGCAGGCTGAATAATTTTATATAACTCAAAGCAAAGCTCATAGCTACGAGGATACCTCCGTAAACTATCGTTTTAGTCTTGTCGGAATTTTGTTTTTTCCCGAAAACAAAGGCTATTACTAC
>JBJFAO010000256.1:0-5401 GCA_051887955.1 Christensenellales bacterium | reverse complement strand
TACGTTTACGGTAGAATAACAAAAGTAATCGACGCGGCATTGTTGGCGGCTCCGTTAAGTATTTTGCAGAAAGTTGAGAATACGGGTATCCTTTATGCCGGATACGGTAGCCTGCAAGAGGGCTTCAGAGATTACGCATATAAGGCGCTGAGGGTGCCCGCGACGATTGCGGATCCTAAAAACGGCGATATCTACGCGGGCGCGGAAGAGCTGTGTTCCGATAAGAGTTTTGTCGATTCTTATTTGAAATTGACTAAAGTATAGTACTAATAATTATAAATATTTATATTACGAGCGAAAAACCGAAATAATGCTTGAAACTCAAGCAGTTTAATGCTATAATAATTTATTGACAAACAAGCGGTTTTTGAAACCGCGCGGAGGTTTTTTATGGAAGAAAACGTAGTAATTGCGGAAGAGGAATTCACTTTCAAAAAGTTTTTCAACCTTATTAAAAAGAGCGGAAAAAGAATTCTTGTTTACGCGATAATTTTTGCAATAATCGGAGCTTGCCTTGCGGCGATTGTAGGAGTGTGTACGATAGACGACAAGGTTTATACCACTACCGTGGAATATACGCATGCGGGGATAGAGAAGGGACTTGCTCCCGACGGAAACGTCCTCGATTACAATCTCATAAAATCGTCGGTGGTCATAAACGCCGCTCTGAAAGACATGGGGTACGACGACGATACCGTTTCTTCCTTGTCAGCCGCGGTGGAAGACGCGATAACCGTCGCGCCTTACGTAAGCGACGCCATCGCCCAAAAGATTGCGGAGGATCCGACCTTCGAGTACACGCCCACCCGGTACGTAATCGGGATAAGAAACAACAGCGTCAAGGGGATAAAGTCCTCGGCGTATGCGACGCTTCTCAATAAAGTGGTGGAAAAATATCGCGATTATTTCAAAACGACCTACAAGTACGAGGTAGAGTTTACCGATGTAATCGGAGCCAACGCATTGTCGACGACAACGGATTATTTCGATTTGATTTATCTGTACGATTCGCAGCTTAACGCTCTTCGTTCCTCTTTGAGAGCTTTGCCCGATTCTTACGCTACGGTTAACGCCAAGCTTATGGCGAAAATAGATATTCTCGACAAGTACGTTTCTTCTTTGGAAAACTATATTCTCACGCACAACGTGCAGAAACAGGGGGCGGCGCTGTCGTTAATCGACAATATCGCAAATCGTAAGAAAGAATGCGAAATAAAGAGCGAGGCGTACGCAAATCAGATTACCGCGCTTACCGCTACTATCGCTGCCTATAATCAGCAGTTTGAAACGATAATAATAGGAGGCTCTGCCGATAAAATCACGGTTACCGGAGGAGACCCCGCGGTTTATAATTCGCTTGTCACCAAAAAGGATACCATAGTTTCTTTGCAGGCGGAATGCGACAGAGACGCAAAAATCCTCGCACAAAAGAGCGTCCTCGTCCCCTCTACTCCGTGTACCGATACCGACAGGGCTTACGTGGATCAGCGTTTCGGCGAAGTATACAGCTATTATTCGGTTGCCGTGGCGGATATGAACGAAGAGTTGGCGCAGTATACGGAACGGTACGTGATGAATAACGGCGTAAGAACCGTAAGTCCGGCAAGCACTGCCGCGTCGATGGGATGGGTTGCCGTTTTCGCAACTTTGATCGTAACGGTCGTCGTGGGAATAGCGGCAGCTATTATCGTTACTTCCGTAAAGACGAAAAAGAAAAACTGAAAAACGACGTAATATTTACCTTTCCGGCGTTCTGTAAAGGACGCCGGTTTTTTTATTGCACGTTTTCGCTCCATTGCATTTTTCGACGAAAAAGCGTCGTTTTTATCAAAAAGTTAAAAACGGCGGCATTAAAAAATCGACGGATGGATGCGTTTTGTAAAAATTCCCTCTTGAAATATACGTTGAACGATGTTATTATAGATGTATAGGTAAATTTTACCAAATATAGGAGATGTATATGGCAGTATTCAGTAAAGAAAAAATAAGAAATATCGCTCTAATCGGGCATGGCGGAGAGGGAAAGACCTCTTTGCTCGAAGCAATGCTTTACTCTACTAAGGCTATCGACAGATTGGGTAAGGTTGACGACGGAACTACCGTAAGCGATTATGACGCGGAAGAAATAGCGAGAAAGATGAGCATTTCGCTCTCTATGAGCTACGTATTGTATAAGGATTATAAGATAAACGTTCTGGACACGCCGGGATTTTTCGATTTCGAGGGTGAAATGGTGAGCGCGCTTTCCGTTTGTGACGGCGCGATAGTGGTTACGCAGGCGTCGGGAGGTCTCAGCGTCGGTGCTGAAAAGGCTCTCGACTACTGTATGGAGCGCAAAATACCCGTTATTTTATTTATTAACGGACTCAACAAAGAAAACAGCAATTTCTTTACCACGGTAGAAGCTATAAAAGGTAAATACGGCGCGAAAGTAACGGCGATAGAATTCCCGATAGTCGACGGAACGACGGTAAAAGGCTACGTGGACGTGCTCGGCGGCAAAGCGTTCGACGTCGACGGCAACGAAACGGACATTCCGGCAAATCTTGCCGACGCTATAGCCAACGACAACGCCGAGCTTACCGAAACCGCCGCTATGGCGGACGAAGCGCTTATGGAAAAATTCTTCGAGGAGGGCGATATTTCCAAAGAAGACAAAATAAACGGAATAAAGAGTCTTGTAGCTTCCGGAGAGTTTATTCCTATAGTTTCGGGCGTAGCTACCGGAAAACCCGTTTTGTTCGACCTTTTGGACAATATAATCAATCTCATTCCTTATGCCGGAGAGCATACTCTTCCCACGGCGAAAAGAGGAGAGGAAACCGTAGAGCTTGCTTATGACGAGAACGCGCCTGCCGTTTGCAGAGTATTCAAAACGATAGTGGACCCCTTCGTGGGAAGACTTAACCTTTTTAAGGTTTATAACGGTACCGTTAAGACCGGAGACGTCCTTACGAATATGAGAAAGGACGAGCAGGAAAAGGTTTCTACTCTTTATATACTCAAAGGAAAAACGCAGGAGCAAGTGCCGGTGATCAAAGCCGGCGATATCGGCGCGTTTGCAAAGCTCAGTCTTACCAAGACGGGCGACACCCTTTGCGCCGCCGACGCCAACGTCGTTTTCGATCCCATAGATTTCCCCGTTCCCGTGCTTACTCTCGCTTTGTCCTGCGACGATAAAGGCGGAACCGACAAATTGGTGGACGGACTTCGCAAGCTTATGGACGAGGATCGTACCTTCAAAGTGGAGAAGGACGAAAACACTATGGAAACGGTAATCCGCGGCATGGGAGAAACCCAGATAGATATACTTTGCAAAAAGGTTAAGGCTAAATATAAGGTAGAAGCTAAGCTGGGCGAGCCGAGAGTCGCTTACAGAGAAACGATAAGAAAGAAAGTCGAGCAACAAGGAAGATGTAAAAAGCAAAACGGCGGCAGCGGACTTTTCGGAGACGTATGGATTCGTTTCGAGCCCGCTCCCGATATCGATTTCGAATTTGCCGAAGAGATAGTCGGCGGATCGGTGCCGAAGCAATACTTCCCGGCAGTTGAAAAGGGCTTGCTCGAAGCGAAGAATACCGGAGTGCTCGCGGGATGCCCGATGGTCGGGTTCAGAGCGGTATTGTATTTCGGTAGTTACCATCCCGTAGACAGTAAGGAAGCGGCGTTTATCGAAGCGGCGAAGATAGCCTTCAAGGAGGGTATACCCAAAGCAAGTCCCGTTCTTCTCGAACCGATAGTCAACGTTACCGTAATAGTGCCTTCTTCCTATATGGGGGACGTAATGGGCGACCTTACTAAGCGCAGAGGCAAAGTATTCGGAATGGAGAGCTTCAAGGATATGACGAAAATCGTCGGCGAAGCTCCGCAGTCGGAAATGCATCGTTACGCAATCGACCTTCGCAGTATGACGCAGGGCAGAGGCAGATTTTCTACGGAGTTTGCCCGTTACGACGAAGTTCCCGCCGGCAACGTAGAAAAAATATGTCAGGAAGAAATGAAAAAACGCGCGAAATAAAACCGCGTAGTAAAAAACGGCTCCCGAACGAGGAGCCGTTTTTTTCCCTCGCGCGCGTGCGCGCGTATATCAATATAAGAAAGCCATGTAATAAAGGCTTTCGCGTTTGCGACTGAGAAGCTCAAAGCTCGATACGCGTTCTATCCGACGACAGAGTAAAGACGGTAAGCGGAATTTTTGAGCGGAGAGAAAAATCTCCGTCTTGATTTTTTATTAAAGCCGCGACGAAAGAAATTCGCTACCATATTTCGTTTTGGTTTGTCAAGAGAATTTGCGTAAAAAAATTTGTAAAAAATTATTTTGTTTTTCTTGCGATTTTTGTTTGACTTTGATTTTTTGATTTCCTACAATGAAATTGTACTTTTTGAGGAGGACGAGAAACGTTGCAGTTACTTAAAGATAAAATTCTTAAATTCGGCAAAGTTTATCCCGACAATATTCTGAAAGTAGACAGTTTTCTGAACCATCAGGTTGACGTAAAACTGTTGGAGGAGATAGGAAAGGAGTTTTGCGGACTTTTTGCGGACTGCGGGGTGAACAAAATTCTTACCATAGAAGCGTCCGGAATCGGCATAGCGGCGTTTACTGCGAAAGAATTCGACTGTCCTATGCTCTTTGCGAAAAAAACGCAGACAAAAAATATAGCAAGCACGGTTTATACCGAAAAAGTAATGTCATATACGCACGGAAAAGTATATGACATTATTGTTTCTAAGGAGTTTTTACATCCGGAAGACAGAGTGCTTATTATAGACGATTTTCTTGCCAACGGAGCGGCGTTGGAGGGACTTATAGGTCTCGTCCGTCAAGCGGGAGCGACGCTCGTCGGGTGCGGAATAGTCATAGAAAAGGCATTCCAGGGCGGAGGAGACAGACTCAGAAACAATGGCATAAGGATCGAATCGCTGGCGAAGATTGCTTCGATGACGGACGATTCGCTGACCTTTGCCGATTAAAGTACGATATTTTCATTAATAAAAAAATAATACGGAGGTTTTGAACAATGAAAATGATGAAGAAAGTTTTGGCAGTTGCGCTCGTAGTAGCGATAGTCGCCGCACTTTGCATTTGCTTGACGGCTTGCAACGACAAGGAACGCGTAGTCGATCTTAAAGCAATCGCGAAGGAAGATATCAAGATAGGTCTTATCACCTTGCACGACGAGAGCTCCACTTACGATAAGAACTTTATCGACGCTATGTATGAAGCCGTGGACAATCTCGGACTCAACAAGGATACTCAGCTTATCATCAAGAAGAACATCCCCGAAGGAAACGAGTGCTACAACGCCGCAGTTGACCTCGTCGAAAACGGATGCAACGTTATTTTTGCCGACAGCTTCGGTCACGAGCAATATCTTATGCAGGCCGCTTGGGAATATCC
>JBJFAO010000255.1:0-5468 GCA_051887955.1 Christensenellales bacterium | reverse complement strand
CCGCTCGTATATTTCGCTTATCAGCATTGCATCCTTTTCCGTCGCTCTTATTTTATTGAAGTAAGCGTCGGGCGCAAGCCCTGCGTTTTTTGCCGCGCTTATATGATTGAGAAATTTTTCCTTGCACTTGTCGTCCTCGATATGCTTTTCGCGCAAAACCTTCTGAATGAGTCTTTTCGACGCGCTTTCGTCGAAAATGCTGAAAGATCCGTTATATCCAAGTCTTTCGGCGTAACGGAACAGTATTTTTACGCAAAGGGAGTGAAATGTGGATACCCACACACGGTTTTGCCCCAACATATCGTCTAAACGTTGTTTCATCTCCGCGGTGGCTTTATTGGTAAACGTAATAGCAAGAACGTTGTAATCGGGAACGTTCATTTCCTCTATAAGGTGAATAATCCTGTGGGCAAGCACGCGAGTTTTACCGCTCCCCGCTCCGGCAAAAACCAACACCGCCCCTTCCGTATCTTTAACGGCTTTGAGCTGTTCGGTATTTAACATAAGTTCGTTTATCATCAGTCCTCTATTCCCTCCGGTATAAATAGTTTTTTCGCCGTATTTATGGCAAACACGTCGCTCATACTGGCAAGATAATCGCATACGCATTGCGTGACGTCTCCGTTGCGCATGCCTTGAGGTATTTCTCCGGGGTGCTTAATATAATAATTGAACAAAAGCGCGAGCATTCTGTCGGACTTTTGCTGCAACAACTCGGCGTTTGCGTTAAAATACACGTTATCGAACATATATTCCCGAAGCTTATTCATATAAAAATAAACTTCCTCGCTCATAGCGACTCTGTCTGTTCCGTAAGAATTTTTTACGACGTCGTTGACTAAGGTGTTTATCCTTTCCTTTTTCGAGTGTCCGAGTACTTTGGTACAATCCGCAGGCAAATCGCTTTCCTTTATTATCCCCGCCCTGATAGCGTCGCTTATATCGTGATTTATATAGGCTATCCTGTCGGCGTAGCTTACTACTTTGCCTTCTAATGTGGCGGGATTACCTTTGGAGGTGTGATTGAGTATACCGTCCCTGACCTCGAAAGTAAGATTAAGCCCCGCTCCGTCGTTTTCCAGAACGTCTACGACTCGCAAGCTCTGCTCGTTGTGCTTAAAATGCCCCGTAAGCGCGTTCAATACCCGTTCTCCAGCGTGCCCGAAAGGCGTGTGTCCCAAA
The DNA here is from genome assembly GCA_051887955.1 of Christensenellales bacterium. Lineage (GTDB taxonomy): Bacteria > Bacillota > Clostridia > Christensenellales > DTU072 > CAG-1782. Next base: position 4,286 of record JBJFAO010000255.1, on the reverse strand, counting down.
TCGTGCCCCAATCCTATCGCTTCGGTAAGATCTTCGTTGAGAAGAAGGGCGCGACTTATGGTGCGAGCTATCTGAGTCACCTCCAGCGTATGTGTAAGTCTCGTGCGGTAATGGTCGCCGAGAGGGCTGAGAAAAACCTGCGTCTTGTGCTTTAACCGACGGAACGACTTGCAGTGTATTATCCTGTCGCGATCCCTTTGAAATTCGGTACGTAACGGGCATGGCTCCTCGTTTTTTAGTCTTCCTTTGCTTTCTTCGCTCTTCGAGGCGTAATCGCTCAAAAATTCTCGTTCGTAACGCAAATAATCGTCTTTCATAAAACTCTCCTCAAACGCTATAAAGGCGTCCTGACCGCGCAGGAAAAATTTTTGCACAAAAAAATCCGCTACCTAATTATAGCGGATTTGTTTTATTTTTTCAAGTCAAACGCGACTCTCTATTTAGTAAAAGTAAGACGTTTGAAAAGCAGACACCATATTACGTCTATCCAGCCCCAGGCAAGTCCCAATACCGTGACGAGTATCGCCGCCAAAAGGTTGAGTAATTTTACTTTTTTCGCGCCTAATACAGACGACCAACGCACCAGAACCTCGACTATCCAGTTTACGAACGGAATAAACAAAAGTAATATCTGCACCAACCGATTTTGTTTGTTAAACCACTTATACATATCGCGCCTCCTAAATAAATATTCTTTAATAAAATTATAGTGCCTACAAAGCCGCTTGTCAACGGTCGAAAAAAACCGACGACGTCCTTTCCGCGCCGCGAAGGTTTAATCGCGACGGAAAATATCCCTTGTGTATACCTTGTCCCTGACGTCGTCGAGACAGGGATCGTATCTGTTGGCAATAATAGCGTCGCTCCTTTTTTTGAAAACGTTGATATCGTTAGTGATTTTGCTCCCGAAGAAGGTTTCGCCGTCGGCAAGCGTAGGCTCGTAAATTATCACCGTCGCGCCTTTCGCTTTTATCCTCTTCATAATGCCCTGAATGGAGCTTTGACGGAAATTGTCGCTGTTGCTTTTCATCGTCAATCGATACACGCCGATTACGACTTCCTTTTCCTTCGCGCTGTCCCACGCGCTGCCTCCGTCGTAATATCCCGCCATCTTCAACACCTGATCGGCTATAAAATCCTTTCTCGTTCTGTTCGATTCCACTATAGCCTCGATAAGGTTTTCGGGCACGTCGGCGTAGTTTGCCAGAAGCTGTTTCGTATCCTTCGGCAAGCAATATCCGCCGTAACCGAACGAGGGATTATTATAGTGTTCTCCTATTCTCGGATCGAGACACACCCCTTCGATTATCGCTTTCGTATCGAGACCTTTAAGCTCCGCGTAGGTATCGAGCTCGTTAAAATACGACACTCTCAACGCAAGATACGTATTGGCGAACAGCTTGACCGCCTCCGCTTCGGTAAAGCCCATAAAAAGCGTTTTTATATCCTGTTTTATCGCCCCTTCCTGCAAAAGCGCGGCAAATTCATGCGCTGCGGCAACCAGTCTTGCGTCGTTAAAATCCGTCCCCACAACAATTCTGCTCGGATACAGATTGTCGTAAAGAGCTTTGCTCTCGCGTAAAAATTCCGGGCTGAAAATTATGTTTTTTGAGCCTGTTTTCGCTCTTATGCTTTCGGTATATCCCACGGGAATTGTCGATTTGATAACTATTATTGCGTCGGGATTGCATCGAATAACCTGTCCGATAACCGATTCCAACGCAGAAGTGTCGAAAAAATTCGTTTTACTGTCGTAATTGGTCGGAGCCGCGATTATCACGAAATCCGCCTCTGCGTACGCTTTTTCCGCGTCAAGGGTAGCGACGAGATTCAATTCTTTCTCCGCAAGATACTTTTCGATATATTCGTCCTGTATCGGCGATTTGCGGTCGTTTATCAAATCGACTTTTTCTTTGACGATATCCACCGCTACGACTTCGTTGTGCTGCGCCAAAAGCACCGCCATCGACAGTCCTACGTATCCGGTTCCGGCTACGACGATTTTCATTTAGACTCCTCCTTCAAAAAACGCCATTTCTTATCCTTTTCGCTCATAATAAGCTTGGTTCCGTCAATCAGGCTGTATCCGTCGGGATTGGGTGTCCCGTCGAAATCTCCCGTCAACTCCGGCCACTCGACGCCTATGTCGGGATCGTTCCAGGCAAGTCCGCCTTCGTCGTTCGGGTGATAAAAATCCGTCACCTTGTACGCAAATTCCGCTTCGTCGCTCAACACGAGAAAACCGTGCGCGAACCCTTCGGGAATGAAAAACTGTTTTTTATTTTCGGCGGACAACTCTACGCCGTACCATTTTCCATACGTCTCCGATCCGTCTCTCATATCCACCGCCACGTCGAAAACTCTTCCCTTTATTACGCGAACCAGCTTGCATTGAGGATATTTTATCTGAAAATGAAGTCCGCGCAGAACACCCTTTACGGACATACTCTGATTGTCCTGCACAAACTCCGCCTTAATCCCCGCTTCTTCCATGTCGTTGCGGTTGTAAGTTTCCATAAAATAACCGCGACTGTCGCCGTGAACGGCAGGTTCTATAACAAACAGACCTTTTATCGGCGTCGCCGTAACTTTAATTTGTCCCATTATTCAACTCCTATTTCCGTTAAATATCTCTTTAAGGCGTCTTTCCATTCGGGCAGCGGCTCGAAGCCTTTGTCAATAAGCTTAGATTTGTCAAGTCGGCTGTTGAAAGGTCTCACCGCTTTTGATATGCCGTATTCGGCTGTCGTCACGGGTATGACCTCCGTATCGTATCCCGCTTCGCGGAAAATTTCCTTTGCGAAATCGCACCAGCTTATAAATCCGCCCTCGTTTGTGGCGTGATAAAATCCGTATTTCTCGCTTTCCGCTATATCCACCAGCAGTCGGGCGAGATCGTATGTGTAGGTAGGGGTGCCTATCTGATCGTTTACCACTCTTACCTGTTTATATTTTTTACCGATATTCAGCATCGTCGCGATAAAATTTTTGCCGTTTTTACCGAACGCCCACGCTATTCTCACGACAAAATACTTATCGAGATTTTCGCTTACGGCAAGCTCGCCGAGAAGCTTGGATTTTCCGTAAAAATTCAGCGGAGCAAAGTCCTTACAATCGGGACGCCACGGCTCTTCACCCATTCCTCCGAACACGTAGTCCGTGCTTATGTATATCATCTTACAGCCGATTTTCTTTACCGCTTTAACGATATTTTCCGTACCGCGCACGTTGACGGAAGTCACCTTATCTCTGTTATTTTCATCTTCCGCTCCGTCCACGTTAGTCCACGCCGCGCAATGCACGACTACGTCGGGAGCGGCCGTAACAATCGCGTTTTCTATCGACTTTTCGTCGGTAATATCCGCTTTTACGTACATATAAGGATAATCTTCGCAGTCAAAAACGTCGCTGCCCACTCCTATATGTTCTCTCTTATGTAGCTCGTTCATAACGTCGTGTCCGAGCTGTCCGCAAACGCCGGTTACAAAAAATTTCATTTTCACGCCCTTTCGCCGTACATTCTTTTATAATAATCCTTATATTCGCCGCTAATAATATCTTCCCACCATTTACGGTTGTCAAGATACCACTTTATAGTCTTTTTTATTCCGTCGGCAAACTTTGTCTCCGGCAACCAGCCGAGCTCGTTGTGTATCTTCGTCGGATCGATTGCGTAGCGCATATCGTGTCCCTTCCTGTCCGCAACGTAGGTAATAAGGCTTTCCGGCTTGCCCAATTCTTTACAGACAAGTTTTACTATATCGATATTGCGCATCTCGTTGTGTCCGCCGATATTGTACACCTCTCCCACTCTTCCTTTATGTATTATGAGGTCTATCGCTTTGCAATGATCCTCGACGTACAGCCAGTCGCGCACGTTGAGCCCCTCTCCGTAGACGGGAAGCGGCTTGTCGTTAAGAGCGTTGGCTATCATAAGAGGTATAAGTTTTTCCGGGAAATGATACGGTCCGTAATTGTTGGAACAACGGCTTATGGTCACGGGAAGTCCGTAAGTTCTGTGATACGCCAAAACAAGCAAATCGGCTCCCGCTTTTGAAGAGGAATAGGGACTGCTCGTATGTATGGGAGTTTCTTCCGTAAAGAATAAGTCCGGTCTGTCCAAAGGTAAATCGCCGTAGACCTCGTCGGTAGAAACCTGGTGATATCTCGTCACTCCGTATTTTCTGCAGGCGTCCATCATTACCTGCGTGCCGAGAATGTTCGTCCGCAGGAACACCTCGGGATTTTCGATAGAGCGATCGACGTGACTTTCCGCCGCAAAATTT
>JBJFAO010000254.1:0-5470 GCA_051887955.1 Christensenellales bacterium | reverse complement strand
GTTTATTACGCTTGTTGTGGGCGGAATTGCGGTTTTTTCGGCGATATATTTTTCCGCAAAACTGAACGACGAATCGATCGTTGCGGAAAAAGCCACGTTAAAAATCGTGGGAGCGGACGGTATCGAAATAGACGACGAAGCGTTGAATCGTTACGTGAAATACGAAGACGTAAGCACGGAAATAATAAACGCTTTCGTGGCGTTGGAAGACAAGCGTTTTTTCAGCCATAACGGCGTAGATTATTATCGACTCGGCGGAGCTATGATAAAAAATCTGAAATACGGATATTTTAAGGAAGGCGGCTCGACTATTACGCAACAGCTTGCTAAAAATACCCAGCTAAACAACGAAAAAACACTTACGAGAAAAATAAAAGAAATGAAACTCGCGCACGATATCGAAAAAAAATATTCGAAAGAAGAAATTCTCGAGATGTATCTTAACGCTATTTATTACGGAAACGGCGTTTACGGAATCGATAGTGCGTGCAAAAAATATTTCGATAAAAAGCCCTCCGAAATCGGCGTCGCCGAAGGCGCGATACTTGCCGGCATAGTCAAAAATCCGAAGGCGTATTCCCCTATCAAAAATAAAGAAAAAGCAACGGAGCGTATGCGAGTGGTTTTGAAACTAATGAAAGACCAGGGATATATATCCGAAGAAGAATACGAGAGCGCGGCGTCTTACGAATACGTTCAGCCGAAAAGCGAAAAAATTTCTTCATATTTTACCGCGGCATTGTCGGAAGCGTGCGCTATTCTGAATATCGATGAAAAAACGCTTATAAAATCCGGGTATACTATAAAATGCTTTTACGACGATAAATTGCAGAAAAATATTGAGAAAATAGTAAATATGCCCGATTTCAATATAAAAACCATAGGCGGCAACGAAGCTCTAAACTCCGTAACCGTTTGCGACAACGCAAGCGGCGGAATTATTGCTTGCGTTTCTTGCGAAGGTATAAATCCTCTTACCTTCCGCAGAAGTCCCGGTTCGGCAATAAAGCCGATAGCAGTATACGCGCCTGCGTTGGAAAGAAAAATAATTACCGAAGCGAGCGTCTATAACGACGAAAAAACGGATTTCGGCGGATATTCTCCCTCCAATTATCAAGACGTATATCTCGGCAATATAGACGTGGAAACCGCAGTAAAAAATTCGGTCAATACGGTAGCCGTAAAGATATTCTCCGAAACGGGTAAAGAATACTGTCTGGAAAAAACAGCCGAAACCGGCATAACCGTAGATAAAAACGACGGCAATCTGTCTTTTGCTTTGGGCGGAATGACTTACGGAACCACAAGTAAAGAATTATGCGAAGCCTATATGTGCTTTCCAAACGGCGGCGAACACGTAAAGACGGGCGTCATTCAAAGTATTCGCAATAAAAACGGAAGCGTATTATATGAAAAATCTTCTGCCCAAAAACGCGTATATTCAGAAGAAACCGCATATATAATGACAGACCTATTACAAAAAACAGCCCAAAATGGAACAGCTAAAAAGCTTTCGCCCGTTCCTTGCGAGATAGCGGGCAAAACGGGTACGGTCGGCGGAAACGCGCAAAATACAGACGCCTGGTGCGTAAGTTTTTCTAAGGACTACACTATGTGCGTTTGGTACGGAGGAGCAAATAACAACGACGAAGAGAATATAACCGTTACGGGCGGAGGAGTCCCCTCTTTATTGTCTGCAAGCGTGTATAAATTTTTGCCGGTGAAAAACACCTGTTTCAACGTGCCGGAAACGGTATGCGAAGCGGATATAGACGTTTACGCAAGAGAACAAACCGGAAAAATATATCTTGCGCACGAAACCACGCCGATAGAATATCGAAAAAAATATCTTTTCGGCGAAAATAATTTTCCCAAGGAAAAATCTCCGTACTTTGAATTATCGGAGAGTGAATTCATAGCGGACTACGATTATTTTCGCGGAGTCAGATTGAATTTTACCGAGCAAAATCCCTGTTCGTATCGTATTACACGCATAGATTTAACCGACGGATCGGAAAAAATCGTATACACGTCCGAAAACTCGGGTTCAATCGAAAATTTAACGCGACAATCGTCGATATCGGATTTAGACGTCAGCGTTGGAAGAATTTACTCTTACCGATTGGAAATAATCTCTTCCGCACGCGTGATAGGCATAAAAAACGCTACGGTAATTACGTAACAAGGCGTAAATAAGTTACGTTAACGGTCTTTATCGATTACTTTCCGAAATCGCAAATAACGGTTTCGGTATTTTCAATTGCGTCTGCAACGAGTTTTTCGATATCTATTGCGAGTTCCATTTCTTCTGCGGCGGTTTTAGAGGGTTTTATAACGGGATTTTTTGGCAAAAAAACCGTACAACAGTCTTCGTATGGCAGAATACTCGTTTCAAAGGTGTCAATTTTGCGGGCTATATCGATAATCTCCGTCTTGTCCATCCCTATAAGCGGACGGAAAACCGGCATTTTGACGACGCTGTTCGTTACGTTGATGCTTTCCATAGTCTGACTGGCAACCTGTCCGAGGCTCTCCCCCGTTATTATCGCGCCGCATTTTTTGCTTTGGGCAAGTCTTTCCGCAATACGCATCATAATTCGCCTCATAATGGTAATCATATATTCTATGGGGCAATTTTCTTTTATAGCATATTGAATTTCCGTAAACGGAACGACGGAAAGCTCTATAGGACCGCAATAACGAGAAGCTATTTTTGCCAATTTTATTACTTTTTCCTTCGCCATTTCGCTTGTGAACGGAAAACTGTGAAAATGCACGGCATAAACCTTGACCCCTCTCTTTGCCATCAGATATGCGGCTACGGGACTGTCTATTCCTCCGCTGAGCAATAACATTCCGTTTCCTCCGCAACCTACGGGCAATCCGCCGGAACAGTTGATTTTCTTGTAGAATATGTAGGAATAGCCGTTCTCCCTTATATCAACGTTAACCTCGAAATCGTACTCGAACAGGTTTACTTTCAATTCGCCTCCGGATTTTTTCAGCATTACGGCGCCGATTTGCGCTGCGATTTCCATTGATTTTAACGCGATTTTTTTGTCGGCTCTGTTTACCGTGACTCTGAATACTCCCTTTTTAGGGAAAACTTCGGCGCAGGTTTCGGCAATTTTATCCAAATCGGTAGGAAGCTTATATGCCGGACTAATGCTGTATATACCGAATACGCAGATAAGCCTTTTTAATATTTCGTTTTCGTCTTCGTCTGAATAATCCGTTACGAAAAATCTGTTGTTGGAAGAAATCAGCTTACATTCAACGCCGTTAAGGGATTCTTTAATATTATTTTTAAGCGTAGAAACAAAAAAATTGCGATTGTTTCCTTTTAAGAATATTTCTCCGATTCTTATTAAAATTGTTTTTTCCATGTTATCCTCTCATATATTTTATTAGATTATTGTATTCCAAATTAAATGCATTTATAAAATAATTTATGTCGGAAATTGTGGTTTTATCTGAAATACTTATGCGTAATATGCCTTTTTCGTATGCTTCGGGTAATTTCATTTCGGCAGGTATGTTTTTACTTATTTTTTTAGAAGAACATGCGCTACCTGTCCCCACATATATTTCGTATTTTTCGAGAGAATGGAGCATAACCTCTCCTCTGAGATATTTCATAGCGAAATTGAAAATATAAGGCGAACATTTATCGTCCGAACGTATAATAAAGTTGTCGCCTATGAAAGCTTCTCTCAAAAGAGCGTTGCATTTCGTTGCGTTGTTGAAATTGTCGTCTAAATTTTTACACGCTTGTTCCAACGCGTATACGAAAGCTAATATACCTGCGGTATTTTCGGTGGAAGATCGAATATTGAATTCCTGTCCGCCTCCGAAAATAATCGGCTTAATATTTACTCCTTTTTTTACGTACAGCGCGCCCACTCCGCGCGGAGCGTGAAATTTGTGTCCGCTTATCGAGTAAAAATCTACGCCGAGCTCGTCTATAGCCACTTTGATTTTTCCTATCGCCTGAACGCCGTCGCTATGAAACAAAATTTTCGGATTAAATTCTTTAACGGTTGCGCAAAGCTTTTTTATATCGTTTATTCCGCCCGTTTCGTTATTGACGTGCATAATCGATACGAGCGAGGTGTTGTCGTTCAGAAGCTCCGCCAGCTTTTCCGGAATTGCTCTTCCGCACGAGTCTACCGGGCAAAATACCACGTCAAAACCTCTTTGTCGCAATTCTTCGGCTGGTTTCTTAATTGCCGGATGCTCGCTTTCGGAAATTATTATTCTGCTGTTATTAGTTTTTTTCGTTCCGAAAAGCACTAAATTATTGCTTTCCGACCCGCTTGACGTAAAAATTATTTTTCCGTCGCCTTTAAGTAATTTCGCCGCTCTTTCTCTGGCGTCGTTCAGCGTATTGGATACCTTTACGGAAGGTCCGTAGGGCGCGGACGGATTAAAAAATTCTTCGGTGGCATATTTTTTCATTATTTCCGCGCATTCCGGTAAAGCGGGGGTTGTGCTGGCGTTATCCAAAAATATCATAGTTATCTCCGTTTTTATTGTAAAATTCGCTTATCGCATAAAAGTATTCGTCCACGTCGATGGAAAATTCTCTGTCGGCGTACTTGACGGCGAGAGGTATTTCTTTCGACTCTTGATAATATTTTCTCGGCGTCTGTCCTATTTTTAACGTCGCTTCTTTGAGAATTACTTTTTCCATCAATATTTTTTTTTCGTATCCGTACTCTTTTTCTACAGTCAACGTACCGTCTTTTACGGTGTATACGTATTTGTATACAAGATTACGTTTGAAGAAACCTAAAATTACCGAAACAACCCATAAGGATATTGCGATATAGAAATATCTGAAAAAAACGATAAGGGAAAGCAGCGACAGTATTTTGAGGCTGACGGATAGCGTTTCCAAAACAACAAACTTGCGCTTGTGCTTATCGCAGGATATTTCGAGGCGGTAGTAATCAGAATTTTGCAATAGTAACTCCTTTTCCTCCTTCGTTAAAGTTTCCGTCTCGGAAAGAGGAAATTTCTTTTCTTTCTTTCAGATATTTCTGAACGGCGCGTCTTAGTATTCCCTCTCCGTAACCGTGGATTATTCTTATTTCACCCATGTGTACTCTTAGGCACCTGTCGATATATTCCTCTAATTCATATAGAGCCACTTGCGTGGTTTTTCCTATCAGGTTGATTTCGGGAGAAACCTGCTCGTTAAACAAAGTCATTTTCGTAGGGGCGGGTTTTGCTTTTTCCTCTTTAAGCTTTCCTTTCTTCAGCCTGCGAAGATTATCGAGTTTTACGTTTGTTTCTATCTTGCCAAGCTTAACCTTTGCTTCGCCCTTTACCGGATTGATTTTGATTATTTCTCCCTCCGAATTCAGGCTTACTACAAGCACTCTGTCGCCGACTTTTATTTCTCCGTCTTCTTCCTCGCTCATTCCTCTAAATTCGTTTTCTTCGTTAATAACGTACTTTTTGAGCG